>DTRI01000338.1 GCA_012966015.1 Flavobacteriales bacterium
TGTCACGCTTCTGTTTGTCGTTATTTTCTTTTTGGCAGCCATGGCTAGATCTTTTCTGCAATTCTCATTTTAGCACTTCTGGCACGTCTGTTCCTCGCAACTTCTTCCGCGTCTGCCATTATTGGCTTTTTGTTGATTGATTTGAATATCAGCTGGGGATTACCGTAAAGATCTTTCACCATTTCAGCGTCAAATCCGCCTCTCTCGATATAATATTTAACCAGCCGGTCCTCGAGGGAGTGATAGGAGATTATCACCAGGCGAGCCCCAGATTTCATTACTTCGCCTGAAGTCTGAAGTAATTGTTTTAATGCAGAGAGCTCATCGTTCACCGCAATACGCAAGGCTTGAAACACCTTCGCCAGAAACTTATTTTCACCCGTCTTTGGCGTTACAGATTTAATGGTTAATTTAAGGTCATCTACCTTTTCTATCCTCTTGATTACTCTGGCCGAAACGATTAACCGCGCCATTTTGTAGCTTCCGCGCAGCTCACCATACTCCGCAAAAATTCTTGCCAGCTCACTTTCCGGATAGTCATTGACTACATCCATGGCTCTTAACGCTTCCATGGTATTCATCCTCATGTCTAAATCGGAATTATATCTAATTGAAAAGCCCCTTTCTGGCGAATCGATTTGATGGGAGGAGATTCCGAGGTCGGCCAAAACTCCATCGATTGCTCCGATGTTATTTTGCTCTAGCCAGTTGCCCATTTGTTTAAAATCTTGGGTTACCAATTGGAATTGGAATTGGTCTCGATCTTGTATTATTGAATTTCTTACCGCGTCTGCATCCTTATCAAATGCAATCAATCTTCCAGTCTCCAACCTCTTTAATATCTCCTTTGAATGCCCGCCACCACCAAAAGTGACATCAACATATGTTCCGTCCGAAGCGATATTCAACCCTTCAATTGCCTGATCTAACAATACCGGGTCGTGATATCGCATTTTCAGGAATCCTTATCTTTATTGCCCATCACCCGCTCTGCCAGCTCTGCAAAATCTACATTCGGATCGTTGATCACTTTCTCATATTTATCCTTATCCCACAACTCAATCATGTTTATTGCTGAGGAAACCACGATGTTTTTTACAATCCCTGTAAACTCTATCAAATCCTTCGGTATTAACAACCTGCCCGTTGCGTCCAGCTGAATCACCTTCAGTCCTGTGGTGAACATTCTTATGAAATCGATGTTCTCTTTTACAAACCTATTGAGCTTATTCACCTCTCCGATGATGTTGTTCCATTCAGACATGGGATACAATTCCAGACAAGGATGAAAAACACTTCTTTTAAGAATGAACCCCTCATTCAAAAGCGGCGTTAGCTGCTTTTTTAAACCTGATGGCAGCATGAGCCTACCCTTCGAATCCACCTTACATTCATATACGCCTAGAAAGTTTGACATCCCACTTTTTCATTATATGCGGTAAATATATAGAACATTTTACCACATTATACCACTTTTTACCACTTTGTTGATAACTTTTACCACTACAGATACACCGGGGCCGGCTGACCACAGCATTAATTAGCTGATAACCAACGCTTTATATCAATTTTTTCACGGATTTGGGGCGGTATATGGTTCTTGGGCAAGCTCAATACTGCCCGGTCCTTCTCGCGCAATAATAAAGGCCCGTTTACCGGAGTATTGGTAAATATTTTTTATGCAATCGCCTTAGTACATAAATTTATTTATTTTTGACGCCGACATAATGGCGATAGAATATCACATAAAGGAAGATGGTGAATTCCAGTTTTTGGAAACTGGAGAAGGCCCAATATTACTGGTGCTTCACGGTTTGTTCGGGGCTTTGAGCAACTTCGAACACGTAATAGAGCACTTCAAGAGCAATTATACAGTAGTTGTACCACTACTCCCTCTTTATACAATGCCCCCAGAGGAAACCAGCATAGACACGCTGGCAATTTTTGTAAGCGATTTCATAAAACTCAGAGGATATAAAGACATTGCTTTGTTGGGAAATTCTCTCGGCGGCCATGTTGCATTGGTATGTGCAACCAGGTTCCCGAAAGACATTAGCGCTCTCATTCTCACAGGCAGCTCTGGACTTTATGAGGAAGCTTTTGGAGATGGCTATCCGCGAAAAGGAGATAAGGAATATTTGAGAAAAAAGATAGAAATTACGTTTTACGATCCGGCCATGACCACAGATAAGCTCGTGGACGAATGCCATGAAATTATAAACGATCGTGAAAAAGCCCTGCGATTGCTCTATTTATCAAAGTCAGCTATTCGCCACAATATGGCAGAGGATCTGCCTTCCATCATGATACCCACCTGCCTGATATGGGGGAAAAATGACAAAATCACACCGCCTAGTGTTGCTGAAGAATTTAACCAAATGATTCCAAATTCTGACCTTCTTTGGATCGACAGGTGTGGGCATGCAGCCATGATGGAAAGGCCTGAAGAGTTCAACGAAGCGCTTGAGAGGTGGCTAAAGAATTTACAATAAGTTCGCTGCGATTCCCACTTGTTCACAGCCAATTTATAGCTTTTGATTCGTGAAAATAATCGACGCCAAATTTCTGACTAGTGCGCCTCATTATAAGAAATGCCCTAAGCCAAATCTTCCTGAATACGCTTTTATCGGGCGTTCGAATGTAGGAAAATCATCATTGATCAATGCGTTGACCGGAAGAAAAAAATTAGCAAAGACATCAGTTACGCCTGGCAAGACTCAGTTAATCAATCATTTTATTATTGACGAGAAATGGTACATGGTCGACCTTCCTGGCTATGGCTATGCAAAAGCTTCGAAAACCCATAGAGCTAAATGGAGTGAATTGTCGACGGACTACATTTTAAAACGCCCAAATTTACTTAGCGTTTTCTCGTTGATAGACGCGCGACACGATCCTATGGAATCGGACATTGAATTTATCAATTGGCTTGGGTTGAAAGAAATTTCCTTTGCCATTGTGTTTACTAAAATTGACAAGCTTGCAAAGGCCAAGGTGCATTCGCATATCGAAAATTATCGAAAATATTTGAGTGAGTATTGGGAAGAGCTGCCACGAATTTTTATCACATCATCGCACAAATCCACGGGAATGGATGAAATTCTGAATTACGTAAACGAAACCAACAAGCTCTTCAAGATGGATTAGTTATCCTTCAGGATGTTCATTTTTTCAGCAAAGTGTGCGCAGTAATCTCTAAGGTCGCCCGTAACAGCCTTTTCGCCCGTAGCTCTCTCAAAAGTATCTGCCATCGACAATAAAGATTGGTGAAAAAACACTTTCATTTCATCGATCGGCATGTCTTTCGTCCACAGATCAATTCGCAACGTGTTGTTCGCCTCCGACTCCCACAATGAAGTCATAAACGCCTTGCATGCGGCTGGTTTTCCGTCGTTATTATCCGTTGCTGACCACTGAATATTTACAGGTACCTTATTCTCATCCAGGTCTATTGAAAATTTAATTTCTGAACTATCTGCCCGTTCTTGCTCTTTTCCCATGTTATTTTCGAGGTTTGTAATTCGATTTCGTTAATATTGATTGTAAATTTTCTTCTTCCATTAATTCTTTGACAGACACTTCATTGCTGCTCATATAAGATCTTACCACCTGCCACCCTACCCACTGTCCCGTTCGAGCGGGAGATTCATTTGAAAACCCGGAAGTGAATGGGCCTTCTCCAATGTATTTTATGTTTTCAGTGTGTTCTGTGGAGTACAAAATGTCCTTATCCAGATAAAATGTCCACATATTCCTCTCATTCTCCCAGCACCATTGTATCTGTGCTGCAGTAAAGCCAATTACCAAAGAATCCTCGATGTTAGGCTGCATGGCTTCTGTAAAATACAGTATTCTGCCTTCATGTATCATCTGGCTCAGCAAGTCTTTCTGAGAATCCTTCAATTCATAGTCTGATGAGGCTATCATCCTCATGCAATCAGGAACTATTGCCGATGAATTCATATTACGTACTTTATATCTTGGATAACCAAGCATTCTATAATATTTAGAATCCTTACCCAAATAACTCTCTAAACCGATTCCCAGTGTACTATCCGTGGTTACTATCGCGTAGTTAAAACCTGAGACAAACGTAACTACCTCCGGAATATATTTGTTGGGAAAGTAATACCGATAGTATTTGAAAGCATCGGCGATACTGTTCTCTAATTGAATAAGCTCAGGATATAGCAATTGGGTTGCCTCATAGACCTCCGAAATCTGAGGATCTGTAATAAATCCTTTCAAGCTCACAGCCAGGTTCGGGTTATCCGCTCCACCAATGCTAACTATTCGCCGTGTAAATAAGTCAAAAAACAATCCGTAATCAGAATTGAGCCTGCTCACTTCAAGTTCCATATTATTTAGATCAGACTGAAACAAAGCTTTTTCAAACCTTCTAAACCTTAGTTCTACATCTATCTCCGAAACATCTACATCCAAGGCATTGTTTCCACACCCCACTAAAACGAGAATAAGCGGCAGTAAAATCACCCCCAATGAATACACAAATGTGTATTTAAGTTGTTTATACATTTGAAAAAATGGTATTATTGTAACTGTAATAATTGAATTTCCAAAATTATGAAAATAGGGGGTAATTACACATTAACAGGACTGATTGCATTCATGATCTGGTTAACTCCGGTTGATGCTCTTGCTCAGGACAAGAAAGTAGGGTTTGGACTTCAGGGTCTTGGTTCAATTTCCTGGATGAAGCCAGACGTTAAAGAAATTGAAAGCAAAGGTCCTCGAGGAGGTTATGGTTTTGGCCTCATGTTCGATTTTCGTTTTGGAGATAACTATTCTTTAACCTCAGGATTGAATCTGCTTTATGGAGGAGGTAAAATTGAATTTCAAGACACTATTAATTTTGAGCACGACTCGAGAACGGGAGATAACTTTGATACCATTGTGCCTGGTACAATTATCACTTACAAGCTTGGTTATATCGAAATACCAATAACCTTGCTATTAAAAACCAATGAGATAGGGTACATCACTTATTTCGGTCAATTTGGATTATCAAGTCAGATTAGAATAAAAGCGAAAGGAGATGCTGCAAGTTTGGGGGAAGGCCAGATTGATAATGGCGACTTCAAGAATGAAGTTCGAATCTTCAATTTTGGGCTTTTGATAGGCGGTGGAATTGAGTACTCTCTTGGAGGCAATACGGCTTTGGTAATTGGCCTGTTGTACAATTTGGGTTTTATGGATGTAATTGCCAAATCAAAGCCTAAAGTAGCGATGAGCAGCCTGGCTCTGAGAGTTGGTGTAATGTTCTAACCAGAAGTCCGAAGGCCCGAACTCGATAGCCCGGACTTAGAAGCGTAAATGACAGCGGAAACTCCCAGCAGCTTAAATTGGGGATAGGCCAACTAATAATAGTTACGAGCAGGCTTATTTCAACCTATCCAACACAAAGAAAGAATCTTGATTCAATTTGGACAAGCATCGAGAATAAACCCAACGTGGCTGACATACCAGGGCAATACTGCTGAACCGGCCCACAAGTCCAGATTACTGTGAAAATCCAAATCTATCAGACAGAGCAACAATCAGAGTAGCAATTCGTAATTTTGCATTTATTCGCTATGCACAAATTGATGAACTAATCATATAATTAAGCAGAACCCACATTGTTTCGGGATACTTTAAGGAAGATGAAAATTGCCCTGGCTCAGCTCAACTATCACATCGGAAATTTCGATAGCAATGTTCGCAAGATCAAGGATGTTATCGCGAGAGCCAAAGAGCAAAATGCAGACCTGGTTATATTCGCTGAGCTGACTGTTTGTGGCTATCCACCGAGAGACTTTCTCGAGTTTGAAGATTTTATAACAAAGTGCAATGAATCCGTAGAGGATATTGCGCGTGAATGCACCGGCATTGCCGCAATTATTGGAGCCCCAGCCACCAACTCAAATGAGAAGGGAAAACCACTCTATAACGCGGCGTATTTTCTCCGCAGCGGAAAGGTTGAATCTGTGCATCACAAATATCTTTTACCGAACTACGATGTCTTCGATGAAAACAGGTATTTCGAACCGGCAGGGTCTGTTTCCTGCATTGAGCTAGAGGGTACCACTATTGCTGTTACTATATGTGAAGACTTATGGACTTATGGAAATGAGAATCTTTATAGCTCGTCTCCAATGGATGAGTTGATAAAAGAACGCCCTGATTTAATTGTAAACCTCTCAGCCTCTCCATTTGACTATCGTCACATGGAAGAGCGGAAGGCCACTTTCTCGAATTGTGCCCGCCAATTTAACCTTCCCCTGATATTTGTAAATCACGTTGGAGCGCAAACAGAATTGATATTTGATGGCGGATCGTTCGTATTGGATTCATCTGGGAAAATGACCAATCAGTTGAAAATGTTCGAGGAAGATTTCCAGATACTGGATCTTAACAATCCAGGTAATGAATCTTCCGTACAACAGTATAGTAAACTTGAATTAATTCACGATGCGCTGGTATTGGGTATTCGTGACTACTTTACCAAGTCCGGATTAAAGAAGGCAATATTGGGATTGTCAGGCGGTATAGATTCGGCGGTTACACTGGCTCTCACATCATCGGCATTGGGAAAAGAAAATGTGACCGCACTTCTACTACCTTCGAAGTTTTCATCCGATCATTCGGTCGCTGATGCGGAACAACTCTGTCGCACATTAGGTTGTCCATATGAAAAGATAAGCATTGAAGAAATAAATGAAACATTTGAAAAAACACTTAAACCTTACTTCAAAGATTTACCACCTGATATTACCGAAGAAAATGTGCAAGCCAGGATTCGGGCTGTGCTACTCATGGGATTTGCCAATAAATTCGGCCATATACTCTTAAATACCTCTAACAAGAGTGAGAAATCCGTCGGTTATGGAACCATGTACGGTGACATGGCCGGTGGTCTGGCAATACTCGGCGATGTGTATAAGACAGAAGTTTTTGAATTGGCCGAGTACATTAACAGAAATGAGGAAATCATTCCTCAAAATAGCATTGACAAGCCACCCTCAGCTGAATTGCGGCCAGATCAAAAAGACGTGGACTCTTTGCCTGAATATGACATCTTGGATAAGATCTTGTTTGAATACATCGAGAACCGAAATGGGCCCAAAGAGCTGGTGGAAATGGGTTTCTCAAAAGAGTTGGTGAATCGTGTACTAAAGCTTGTGAATATGAGCGAGTATAAGCGTTTTCAGGCCCCGCCCATTCTCAGGGTGTCCTCCAAAGCATTTGGCATGGGCAGAAGAATGCCTATTGTGGGCAAATATTTATCTTAAACTCACCCCCGTTCAGGCAAATGCCTGAAGTCCTCCTCTCTACGCGCAGAGAGGGAGAACCACGACGTCGGGGAGGGGTGAGTAAGCGTGCCCATTGCGGGGAAGGTAATTGCCTTGAGATTAAGCCCCCCCCTTTTTATCTGCCGAAAAATAATGAAAAGCAATAACATTTCAGGCTAACATAATTCGCACGCTAAGGCAACCTTTTAACCATGTAATCGTCTTTGGTATGTTGGGGATTTTTAGTACCTTAGTTTCGCGTTAATTTAGCCTATTATAACATCAGACTTTGATGGTATTTCTGCACCTTAGTTATATACAAAAACAGCCTATTGGGGTTGTCAGCTAAAATAATAGTTCAATTCAAAAACATAAGATAAGAAATGAGAAATATTACCAGAAGACTGGCATTAGCAGCTATACTAATATTTACAGTCACAGAAACCGCATTCTCCCAAAGCGTGGGACTAAACAACCCAACACCGGATGCATCATCCATACTCGATCTA
>DTRI01000339.1 GCA_012966015.1 Flavobacteriales bacterium
ATCGTGTCCGAGTAGATGGTTCATAGAAAAGGGTAGACATAATGAACCCAGACTGTTTAAGTATAGGAAATGGATCTTCCCTGATTTTGTCGGCTAACTTGAAAATATCTTTTAATGTTTCCCGGTCAAATTGCTGTGCTTTTAATATATGTTGTAACTTCATAATATTCTCCCATGTTTAAAGTATAGCACAATTTTCATAAATGTCAAGCCCCTACATTCCAAAACATTGCCCCTGGGCTTGCTAATTCGCGAACAAACTTCCATGCTTTGGCATCATATGTAGGAGCAGATGGAAATGGAGGAGCGTCCTCTGGTTTAACAGGGCGATCAAATTTCAATTCACTTCTATGATATATAGCACGTCCAATCTCACGTTCGCTCATGGTATGCCCAACAGACACCACATGAATTTCTGCATCAGGCCATGCAAGTTGAAGAGATCGACTAAGTGTTCCGCTTGACCCAACGCTCCAGACTTCTTTAGGATTCAAGGGCAGATTGCGCGCAACCTTAATGGCCGAGCCAATGACTGTTCTGTGTTCTAACCCGATAGGCAAAAGTGCGCGTTCTGTTGAATTCTCGGATACATAATCTTTAGCCCGTTTCTGTGTCACATTTAACATTCCATTAGGAACCCAACGATAATCTGCGCCCAAGGATAATCCTTTAAGTTGATATTCATGGAGATTTTCTCGTTTGCGCTCTGCCATGAACAAGACAGCCTTTTTATCATATTTACTACACACTACAGGTAGACTAATTTGTGCATACCCCGTAGCAGGGCAACTACCAAAGACCCATTCCTTTACCTTTGAGGTATCAGGATCATGTCCAATCAAGTAGTCAATAAATCTTACCTTAGATCCTGCACCAAGAAGGTCATCACGAACGACAATAATGTCTTCGTGCATTTCTAGTACAGGGCTTGGATTTGGGTCTTGCCAATTACTAATTGAGTGTATATAATAATTGGCCGTCTTTGTATCTTCAAAAAACGCTTCCAGAGTCATATAGTCTTTTCACCTGTTCAATTAATGTGTCCATATCAATGTTTGATTTTCTTTTTTCTAACTCATCATCATCATAATTTCTATTGAGTTGCAATTCTTCAATGAAGTCTGGTTCATGAAGGGGGCTTCTCCAAATTATATGAGTGTCATCATCATCTTGTCTAATTGAAATCTCATAGACTTCGTGTGTTTTTTCATCAAACACAAGGTCTACGTTTCTTTCAAGGTCTAGGAATCTGGCATCGTCTCCATAGCAATTGTATGAATACTTGTCGCCCCCCACAATTCGTGGAGGAACCATATCTAAAAATTCAGCCAGAAACAACATTTCTTACCAGCTCCCTTACTTCTTCGTTGACCTCGACATCTACTACCAAGTGAATACGGTTTGTATCTCCATTATTTATAGCTTGGTGAGGCTTACGAGTGTCAAGATACCAACATTCTCCTGTTTTCATATGTACAGTTTTCTTTTTTCCACTTACTTGCCATGATGTGAAAGATACTTCTTCGTTGGTCACAAGAGGAAAATGAAATCTCATTACATTTCCATTTTGTACTCCTGTGTCTGGGTCTACTTGGTCGGTATGTCTTTCAAGTTCTCCTCCTCCTGGAGATAGACTCATCAGTCTGACACGATGTAGTCTTCCTGGAAAAAGAGTCAAAAGGTTCTCTACTTCGGGAAGTTTTTTTCTTAATGCCGTATCTTGTATACTAAATTCTTCTTTGATATGTTCTATCTGCCACTTCTTACTCATCTCAATAGGTTTGGTAATAAATGCAGGATCGTCGCTATAGCCTCTTAATGATAAGGCTGCCCACGACTCGCCTTTGTTATAATTGGAATAATGATTTGTATATTTTGTGTCTAATGAAGATACTGATTCGGCTATTGGATGTATATCAAAAGAACCAAGATTAGCCTTTTCTATCGAACAATCTTCGGTTGATAGCCTGGGAGGATGTCGTCTGGGCCCATCGAATAGTGTATTTTTTGCCTCTTTAAAATAAATTGCATATAGTTCTGCAAAGGTGGTGACCTTTGTGCCAATCCAATTAAATCCTGCGTCGACCGCAATCTTATTCGCACG
>DTRI01000340.1 GCA_012966015.1 Flavobacteriales bacterium
AAGGACCAGATTAATATTGAGTACATCGAGCGTGGAGAGTTCGAAGCTGAGCTGCGATTTGCAGGTGATATTCTCATATTTTACATGCACACAAACACTTTCAAGTTTAATAAGGAGCATCAGGTTTCCAAGCTGGCTTATGTGAAGGAAGATGAAAAGCGTAAATATTGCAGCATGATCTCGATCTACAATTTTTTGGCGGATTCGTTCAAGTATAACCGAACCAATGATTTGGGCTATTTGATCGCGCGCATATTTGTGAATCTGGAAAAGCACTTTTTTGTTGAGGGCAAGGGGCAGCTTGGCTTTTTGTACACCGGCTTCGGGGAAGGTACCATCGATAATAAGGTTATGAGAAGTATTATTGAGCGTGCGATACTCGATACCCTTGACTTTGACCTGCTAACTCCTCCCTATGAGGAGGTTAAGGTGGTAACTGTAGATGCCATGAAAGAAGCCAGCCATTATATGAAAATGAAAACGGGTAAACGCATGGGGTTTAGCTTTAAATCAGATGACAATCAGCCGCAATAGAGGGAGGTGTACTTCTTTTGAATCAATTTAAAATTGTATTATTTTTGCGGTCCATTTTGCAGAACTTATTTATTTTATGTAAAGGTTGTGCAGCACGTTAAAGCGTAGAATGGCCCGTTCGTCTAGGGGTTAGGACGCCAGGTTTTTCACCCTTCGGGTGATCACCCGCAGTCCTTTGGACGCAGGGTGACATCCTGGAATTAAGAGGATATGTTTTATGTTTATGTCATAATTAGCCTTAAAGATAAAACGACATATATTGGGAGTACAGAGAATTTAGAGAAGCGATTAAAAGATCATAATCAGGGTAAGACAAAATCAATAAAGCACAAAGTTCCTTTTGAACTGGTGTATTTTGAGGCTTATCGTAACAGAACACAAGCAAGGAAACGAGAAATAAGATTGAAGAAAAACAGTTCTGAAAAGGAGAAATTGTATAAGAGAATATTTGACAAGTAAGCATATGGCCCGTTCGTCTAGGGGTTAGGACGCCAGGTTTTCATCCTGGTAACAGGAGTTCGATTCTCCTACGGGCTACAAGGAAAGCCAATCACGAAAGTGATTGGCTTTCCTATATTGCCCACCCCCTGTGAACAATGCGCCGAAGGCGGAGACCCCCCCCCAGGTGGCAGCAAAGGAAGCGTACTTTCCAGGCTTATTGTTCTGTTAATATACGAATTAGCTGTTGATGCTTAAGATGTCACTGCCCTATCCTTATTTTCCAATAAAATACTATCTTTGCGCCCCCTTATACGGGGTAAAATCTAATAGAAGTAACACGTAAGAAAAGAAAATGGCAAATCATAAATCGTCAATTAAGAGAATTAGGTCTAACGATGCTAAGCGGGTAAAGAATAAATATCGGGCCAAAACAACTCGGAATGCAGTGCGAAATCTTCGCGCTACCACCGTTAAGAAAGATGCTCAAGAGCAACTTACGGCCGTAAGCTCAATGGTAGACAAGTTAGCCAAGGGCAATGTAATTCATAAAAACAAAGCTGCAAATCTCAAGTCGAAGCTTACCAAGCACGTTCAAGGCCTGAAATAGTTTTTGTTTTATTTAAATAGTACTGTACTAAAGGTCTTTCCTGGTTGAGGAAAGGCTTTTTTTATGCGCGATATTTTATAATTTCAAGCATGTCTAATTACGATAAGAAATTGAGTATTAAACTTTGGGCGGAGGAGGATCGCCCCAGAGAGAAACTGATGTTAAAAGGCCGTGATGCACTGAGTGATTCAGAATTGGTCGCCTTGCTCATTAGCTCGGGAAATTCCAGGTTATCGGCGGTGGAGCTCTCGCAGCTAATTTTGAAGAGTGTTGACAATAATTTAAATAACCTGGCTAAGTTGACCGTTAATGACCTGATGAAATTTGAAGGTATTGGCGAAGCGAAAGCAATTAGTATTGCAGCAGCACTTGAGTTGGGGCGGAGAAGAGGCAGCGAGGAAGTCTCAAAAAAGAAAAAGATAGCATCGAGCAAGGACGCCTTTAATGTTATGTCCTTCCATTTACAGGACTTGCCCCACGAAGAATTTTGGGTGCTGTTACTAAACAGAGCTAACTATGTTATCAAAACAGCTGAAATTAGTAAGGGTGGAGTTAGCGGAACTATTGCAGACACTAAAATAATTTATAAGCTGGCAATCGAAAGCTTGGCCTCCGCGATTATATTGTTTCACAACCACCCTTCCGGAAATTTGAGCCCGAGTGAAGCTGACATCAAGCTAACGGAAAAAGTGAAAAAGGCGGGTGAGACCATGGAAATACCTGTGTTGGACCACATCATCATTTCAGATCAGGGCTACTATAGTTTTGCAGATGAGGGCAGAATCTAATAGAAAACAATGATTAAGCTACTTACAGTTATAGGCGCAAGACCACAAATTATCAAAGCTGCAGCTTTGAGCAGGGCTGTGGAGCTGGTTTATAGTGCCGAGATTGCTGAGAAGATAGTTCACACCGGGCAGCACTACGATGATAATATGTCAAAGGTGTTTTTTGACGAAATGAACATTCCCAAGCCAGATTACAATCTCAAAGTTGGCTCCGGAGCGCATGGCAAACAAACAGCTTCCATGATCAGGGGTTTAGAAGAGGTAATCCAAAAGGAGTCACCAGATGCAATTGTTGTATATGGCGATACCAATTCAACCCTTGCTGCGGCTATTGCTGGATCAAAACTGCATGTGCCTATCATGCACGTGGAGGCTGGATTGCGATCATTTAACAAGTCCATGCCCGAAGAGATCAACAGGATCATATGCGATCATGTGTCCACGCTTCTGTTTACACCAACGGAAGCAGGTTACTTTAATTTAATAAGTGAAGGATTCAAAGAAGGTAATGATGGCCCTTTTACTGCCGACAATCCTAAGATCCATCATTGTGGTGATGTAATGTATGATAACATTCTTCATTTTCTGGAGCAAGCCAATTCTGCCTGTAAATTGTTCGAAGATTTTGGTATTAATAAAGGTGAATATCTTCTTGCAACGATACACAGAGACAACAATACGGATGATCCGAAACGCCTTACCTCCATATTTAAAGCATTGAACAGAATATCTGAGGAAATGGATCTGCAGATAGTATTGCCAATGCATCCCAGAACTTCAAAATTGATAAAGAAGAATTTAGATCCTGATATTTATAAGCAGCTGAAGTCAAATGAAAAAATGATTTTGATGCCAGCGGTTTCTTATCTGGGGATGCTCGCCCTTGAAGAGAGTAGCAAGATGGTAGTAACAGACTCAGGCGGGGTTCAAAAGGAAGCTTACCTGCTTAAAAAGCCCTGCATGATTTTGAGAGCCCAGACCGAATGGGTTGAACTGGTTGATAATGGGAATGCAGTACTTACGGATTCAGATGAAAATCGCATAGTGGAAGCGTATGCCACATTGCTGAATAAAACGGACTACTCGTATCCCGATATCTTCGGTAATGGTAAAGCCGCCATCTTTATCTGCAAGGAAATAGTGAATACGCTCAGAGAGGATAAAAAATGACCGTTACAATGACTATGACGAGTAAAGAAAAAAACTTCTTTGTCCATAGCCATAGCCATGGTCCTCGTGATAGTCAACCTGCACAGCCATCATCATAGTTCTTGTCATGTTCATGATAAATATCTTCGTTCCTCAAATTACGCCAAGAATTGAATATTCATTCAATCTGTATTTTCGTGAAATTCTTAAGATCGATATCCATTTGGAAAGCAATCTGGAGACCTTCAAAAGTAGCAGCGGGGCAAAAATCAGCTACCATACAGAGCTGGTGGAGGGGGCGCTGAACTTTATTCCTGCTGGATTGCTTAGCGAATCTGCTATTAGAGCTGTAGATATTGAATATGCGGATCACAACGGAATTCAATGCCCATTTTCTGTTGCTTCTGGTGGATTGCTTCCTTTTGATCCTTTTGCAGCGGCATTTTACCTGGTTACCAGGTATGAAGAATACGGAAGCGCCAACAAAGATCGGTTGGGTAGATTTAAGGCGGATGAGTCAATAGCCTTTAAGAAAGGGTTTTTGGAAAAGCCGGTTGTCAATGTGTGGGCCATGGAAATAGCCGCCCTGCTAAAGGGTAAGTATCCCGAATTGGAAATCCGGGACAGCGAATTCCGTTTTATATCTACAATTGACGTGGACAATGCCTTTGCATATCTGGAAAAAGGTATGCTCAGAACGCTTGGAGGCTTTGCAAAAAGTATCTTCTATCTGGATTTTTACAGGTTTTTTGAAAGAATAAGTGTTCTTCTGGGGATACGAAAAGATCCCTATGATACCTTTGATCACATAACAGAATTGGTAAAAAAATTCAAGGTAGACTTTAAATCCTTCTTTTTACTAGGTGACTATGGCACGCTGGACAAAAATGTTCCCCATACCAGTAAATTATTGCAGGATAGAATTTCCCGGTTACTTGAATTGGGGGAGGTGGGCATACATCCGTCAGCTGGTTCGGCCAAAACTCACGGCGGAGTGGAGAAGGAAAAAAACAGACTGAATTCTATTGTAGGAAACCCTGTTGAAATAAGCAGGCAGCATTATTTGCTGTTCACCCTACCAGATGCCTATACTAAGCTAATTGCTGCTGGAATAAAGAGCGATTATAGTATGGGATACTCAACTCATGTTGGGTTCAGGGCAAGCATATGCACTCCATTTCCATTTTTTGATTTGACCAGTAACAGCCTTTCTGAGCTCAAAGTGTTTCCTTTTGCTGTAATGGACGTGACACTAAAAAACAGCTTAAATCAAGTTCCTATTCAAGGTATTAAAACAATCAATCAATTAAGTGAGGAGGTAAGAATGGTGGGGGGCACATTCATTAGTGTATGGCACAATGAATCATTATCGGAAAATCTGGAGTGGAGTGGATGGTCTGTGGTGTACGAGAAGATGCTGGAACAGGCCGGCAGCTAAATCTTATCAGTAGACTATTTCTCAGCTTGGCCAGACGTTGTGGGGGAATCAATATTGTCGAGTAAGTTTGTAGGGGAGTCGGTGACCTTCTTGTAGTAATCGCTTAAAACCTTTCCGTGTTCGCCTGCCTGCTGTTTTTCTAGATTCGGAATGTCAGCGTCTTTCTGCATGATTTGAACAGTTAAATCAACTTTTTTAGGCGCTATAGCAAATCCGTTCCCTACTTTATACTCCTTAATCTTATTACCGATGGGAAGCACCAACATTTCGTACTCTTCATCATTCAGCTTGATACCAAAATCAACATAGTTCTTATTATTGCTGACTCTTAGCATCCCCTTGTTCTGCAAACTTTTCCAATTCCAGGTATCTAGCTTATTGGTATAGAGGTCAGTTGATTCCCCTAATTCAATAATATTTTTTTTCGTTTTGTAAACTGTATAGTTTCTTAAAACAGATAACTTATTGCCATTTAGTTCGATGTTCTCCTCGCCTAAATTGTGCCAGATCCATGCCCTGATCAGGCCAATTGATAATACGATTGAAGCAAGCGTAATAACTGAGGTAATTATCCCCAAAGTGATGAAACCTACACCAAACAAGTAGGCCAAAAGGGAGTTGCTAATGAACAGGCTGGAAAGGCTTAGTGTCAATATATTATTGCTGAGGTGAAAGCGCTCCGCTTTAACAACTATTCTCAGTTTTTCTGAGTTGGTTGAAATGCTAACTCTGTTCGCAAAGGATTGATTGACCCATTGCTGCTTATTCTCTATCTCCATGTTGTATCTGTCGTTATCCGTTCAAATCTACTGTAAACCAAAGTTATCAAATTCAACTTTCTGTTATTGGCAATTTACCTATAAAGTTATTAACAGCTCTAAATTTATTGAATTTCTACCTGCTTTGGCGCGCTGTTTACAGGTAATCTTATTGAAAATGCCGCCAACATTTTATGAAAGATCTCGGTGTTGTGGTACATGCCAGCAAAGGCTTCAGCTCCGGGTCCATACGCAAATACCGGAACCATCGTAGCGGTATGGTAGTCGGTTGTAAATCCGCCTACAATAGTACCGTCATCATCGGCCGCATTGATACCATATCCCCCCGTTTCATGATCGGCAGTAATGATTACCAATGTATTTCCATCTTTCGCTGCGAAGTCCAATACCTGGCCCACCGCATTGTCAAAATCAATCATTTCATCGATAATGTATTGGGAGTCATTGGCGTGTCCACCCCAATCAATTTGGGAGCCTTCTATCATCAAAAAGAACCCCTTGTCGTTTTGGTCTAATAGCTCGAGTGCCTTCAGTGACGCTGTAGTCAGAATGGCTCCTCTTCCCTCAGAGAATCTTAACGGCTGTTCATCTGCAATAAAGCCCGCGAGCTTTCCAGTCTTCACCAAACCGATCTCCTCAACACCATTGGCTATTGCATAGCCTTTTTCTTTCAACTGAGTGAGTAAGTTCGCATGGTCTGTTCGCAGCTCAAAGAACTTTTTACCCCCACCTATGAAGACATCAATATCTGTTTTTAAAAAGTCTGCTGCTATAGCCTCATCCAGTAATCTGCTGGGCTGGTGTGCGATAAACGAAGCAGGTGTAGCGTGGGTTATTGAAGAGGTAGCTACCAGTCCGGTGGCAATTCCATTTTTTTCAGCTATTTCCAGGATAGTTGGTTGCGCCACTGTGTCGGGATTGACGCCAATCGCGCCATTGTAGGTCTTTTTTCCTGTTGAAAATGCGGTAGCTCCAGCAGCGGAATCAGTGATAAGGTTGCTCGAAGAATTGGTTTTGGATAATCCTATAACCGGACATCGCTCCAGGTTTAGCGCATCTCTTTTGGCAATCCAGCCAGCTGTTATTTGCGTTAATCCCATTCCATCCCCAATCATGAGAATAACATTTATCGATTTGCTCTCTTTAGGAACATCCTCCTCCTCCAATGAAGAGGATTCGGTTGAGGCTTTTTCTCCATTGGAGACATAGGTGCATGACCATTGCGATACAAGTACACAGATGGCGAAAGCCGGTCTCAGTATTCTCCTGTTATACATTGATTTTAGTAATAGAATAGATGATTCCAATACAAGCCAGTAGACTAACTAAAATATTGCTAATGGCATATACATGATTTCCTTGTTCAAAAAGTTCAACAGTTTCCAATGCAAAAGTAGAAAAGGTGCTGAAGCTCCCACAGAATCCGATCATTATAAATACCCTAAACACACTTCCAGCTGCATATTTTTCTCCTAAAAATACGACAAAAATCGCCAATGCCATACAGGCAAGAATATTTGAAAATAATATGGCCAATGGAAAAATGTTGGGATAATTGATGGTTACGAACTTGCTAATACCGTATCGGGCAACACTTCCCAATCCACCACCAATGAATATTGCAATTACTGTATTCATATCTTGAAAATTGATCTAATTCTTCCGCTTTGGCATGCGTATAAACGATGCACATAGCAACCTGTTACCCCTCCCAGCAGAGCACCCATAACTATGTCTAATGGGTAATGGACGCCCAGATAAATCCTGCTGTAGCTTACCACAAGGGCCCAAATTGCAAGAATTAACAGCATATGTTTGTAAATAGGTTTCAGCAACAATCCAACAAATATGGCCAGGCCAAATGTATTTGCTGCGTGCGATGATACAAAACTAAATTGACCGCCACAATGCTCATTCACGGTGTGCACCTGACCCATGATCAAAGGATCGTGACAGGGTCTCAATCGCGCGACAAGGTTTTTGATCATTACAGAAGATTGGTCCGTCAATAC
>DTRI01000341.1 GCA_012966015.1 Flavobacteriales bacterium
TTTGTCTCTGGGTTGTAGTACATTCGATAGTTGTTGGTTTGAGTGTAACCGTCCCAGTGGTTGACTAGCTGCTCGAGCGCGATGAAGCGAGTAAAATTACCAAGGTCAACGTAATTGGCAAGTGATTCCCAGGGATTATTATCATCCGCCTTTTCTATGGATTTGGCTAAACGGTGTAGGTCTCGACGGTTCTCTCTTCCCTGATTGCTATCTAGATCTAGTTCTCTCCATTCGACCACGTCCATTGGCCCTTCATAAAGGTTGCCTTCCGTTTTTGAATACCATCTTTTCAGAAAATCGTTGCTGACAGCTTCAACTTGTACATACAGTCCATATGATTGTTGATTAATGGTGACCGTCGCGTATCCAATGCGTGGGGCTGGTACACTGGCATCCCTGAAGAGAGCATAGCCGATGTATTCGGACATGTAGGTTGGATCTTGTATGGAATTGTTGAGAATAATTCGCCGCAGACCATGGAAACGCTGTTCCTTAACGAAGTAATTGAATTTGATGGTAAATGCTGCCTTGGACTTCCCATCTAACATGCGAAAACTGCCGTGCCCACCTTTCAGTCGTACCCCGACTTCTTTGTAAATATCATTACCTTCGCGGAAAGTCGCACGAACATAATGTTTTGGGTCTTCATGTAACTGTTGAATGCTGCTATCAGAAAGTTCAAGATGGTAACTACGAACTTGTTTAGTACCGAATAGGTCTGTAGCCTTCCCTTGTTCCTTAACGATCCTTGAACCTAATTTGTTGCTAGTAGAAACAGATAATTTCTCTATCAAAGCACAAGCCTTATCCGCGGATTTTGAATTAGGGGCGACCTTTGTTACAACCCTCGCTAAAATCCCAGCTGAAAGCTTGCTCTTGTTAGCTACTTTGATTGCGTGACTCATTACTCTTGGAAGTATTTTTTCAATCTTGAATTCTCTTTCGTTTTCTTCTACTTCATTTTGGCCTTCTACCCATATTTCGAAGGGTCGACGATGTTGGTCATGGTCGTCGTTACGCCTATCTGATTCTGAATGGCGGAAAATTGCTTCCGCCATTTCACTGGATTCTGGATCAATTGACCGCAAGAGTCGAATTTGCAATCTCAATTGATTTTGCTGGTGTCCAGCTCGCAATGCTTGCAACAATTCGTCATGATCATTTTTCGCTTGATCGTATAATAGCTCGATAGGCAAATGGTATCTATCAAGGATTTCACCCCATTTTCGTTCTATAACACGCCTGTCGATTTTTAATCCCTCTGGGCGTAACAGGCGAGCAGCATCATCATAAAGCCCCAATTCAATTAAGTTTCTGACATGTGCAACATTAGAATGCCGATTGTGTAACTTTTGCATAGCGTTAGCAATCTTTGCATTGATATCTTTGATATCGCCTCGACGTATGACATCGATGGTCAGATCCCATTCATGGAGAATGTGTCGAGCTTGGTTTCCAAAGTCAGTGTCACCTTCCTGCCAAGCAATAGCGGCTAAAACGCGAGCAGCCTCATAACCGGCTCCTAATTCAGCTAGTGTGTGTACGCAATGAATTGCCTCATTGCCTCTTTGGTAGTCCTCTTCAAAATCTTTTCCTAGTGGTTTTGTGAAAGCAATTTGTGATAGCTCATCATCAGCTAAGGCATCGATTATAAACAACCGAAAAACCAAAGCAAAAACCAGTAAAAAATTCAATCTTCCCATCCTAATTGTC
The DNA here is from genome assembly GCA_012966015.1 of Flavobacteriales bacterium. Lineage (GTDB taxonomy): Bacteria > Bacteroidota > Bacteroidia > NORP154 > NORP154 > NORP154. The sequence continues at coordinate 1,714 of DTRI01000341.1, forward strand.
TCCTATTTAGCTTGATCTATCCTCACAATAGTTAAAATCTCTGATTATTATTTTTCGCAACCTTTGAGCCCCCATTTTTCAAACAAAAAAACAAGCTTATGCCTATGTAACCCCATATACATCCTTTGGCTATTTTCGAAAGCGTAGAGGTCTTCTTTTTGGCCAAACGGATTTCTACTTTCTCAACTTCATCAGCCCCATAGACAAAGATATTTTTGCGGGCAGCAGAATATGAAGGTGGTAAAAGTGATAGACTAGTTTTAATTTTCACTTGTTCTGGACTTTGTTCTACTACTCTTCCCTTTATTACCTCTCCATTCTTCAAATAGACAATATCACTATTCTCTAAGCTATCCAGTTCCAAGTAGATAATGC
>DTRI01000342.1 GCA_012966015.1 Flavobacteriales bacterium
AAACTCTACAGTGAGCCCAACACTATATGGCCATAAGTCAGCTTACAGACATAGGAGAGGGTTTCATGGAAAAGATGCTGTTCGGCATGGTAAAGGTGTTGCCAATTGTTGCAGTGTCATATAGCGTTGGGCTCACTGTAGAGTTTATTGGTGCCATTATTAAGAAAGAGCAGGTTAATGAAGGTTTTCTCGTTAGTGGTATGTTAATACCTCTTGTAATGCCCGTTGATGTTCCCTTGTGGATGGTGGGCGTTGCCACCATTTTCGCCGTTGTCATAGGAAAGGAAGTATTCGGTGGCACTGGAATGAACATTCTAAATCCGGCGTTAACGGCTAGAGCTTTTTTGTTCTTTGCCTACCCCACTAAGATGTCAGGCGATTTTGTTTGGGTGAACACGGCAACCGATGACGGACTACCACTGGTGGATGGATATTCTGGAGCAACGCCTTTGGCTCAGGCCATCGAAAATGGAGACAAGATTACATCTGTGGCAGGACAACCTATCTCTTTTATGGATATGTTTATGGGATATATACCGGGCTCTATAGGCGAAACATCTACTGTAGCCTGTTTAATCGGCGCAGCAATATTGCTCTTAACCGGCATCGGAAGCTGGCGGGTTATGCTCTCAGTATTTGTTGGAGGTTATTTAATGGCATTAATATTTAATGCATTTCCCCTAAACCCTTTCATGTCTGTACCTCCTCTTACTCAATTGGTTATGGGAGGCTTTGCTTTTGGTGCCGTTTTTATGGCAACGGATCCCGTTACAGCAACACAGACGAACACCGGAAAGTTTATTTATGGGTTTTTTATTGGGTTCTTAGCGATCATGATACGTGTTTTCAATCCTGCCTATCCGGAGGGAATGATGTTGGCAATACTATTTATGAACGTAATGGCTCCATTGATTGATCACTATGTTGTTCAGGCAAATATTAGTAGAAGATTAAAGAGACTTAAAACTGCCTAAAATGGCTTTTGACAAAGACGGAAACGGTTTTACTTTTGTATTTGCTACGGTGATGGTGGTGATTGTTGCAACCCTATTGGCACTGGCATCGATCAATTTAAGGCCTTACCAACAAAAGAATGTGAGTGAGGAAAAAATGCAGAACATTCTCAAGACGATAAACGTAGAATGCAGCAGAGAAGCTGCACCGGCAAGATTTAATGAATTTGTAAAAAAGCGCGTGGTGTTAGATTACGGGTCCAAAGTACTTTCCGAAAAGGAAGCAGCCATTGATAAAATGGATAAATCTGATGCATTTAACATCAACACCAAGAAGGAATATAAAACGTTGGACGAAAATGAGAGAAGCTATCCCCTCTACATATGTGAAAAAGATGGTAACACGTACTATGTTATTCCAGTTGTAGGTTCCGGATTGTGGGGTCCTATCTGGGGATATCTCGCATTGGAAAGCGATTTAAATACAGTTTATGGTGCCAGCTTTGATCATGATAAAGAAACTCCAGGATTGGGCGCTGAAATCAACACTGCTGATTTTCAGTCGCAGTTCCCCGGTGAGAAAATCTTTGATGAAAACGGTAACTTTGTTTCTATAAAAGTCACAAAAGGAGGTGCCAGGCCAGATGATTTGCACGGGGTGGACGCAATTACAGGAGGAACGATTACCAGCAATGGCGTAACTGAAATGATAGGCAGGACTTTCAAGGTCTATGAAACCTATTTCAATACTGTAAAATAATGGGTACAGAAGAAATAACTGAACAACCCGTAGTAGCAGAGCAGGTCACTGAACCCAAGGAGCCACTATTCTCCAAAAAGAACAAGCGGCTGTTGAGCGATCCTATGGATGATGAAAATCCAATCACCGTTCAGGTATTGGGGATTTGCTCAGCTCTGGCAATCACTGTTCAGGTAGAGCAGGCAATTGTTATGAGCTTGTCAGTAATCGCAGTGCTTGCCTTCGGTAATGTTATCATATCTCTGTTGCGAAACACAATTCCAAACCGTATCCGGATTATTGTGCAGCTGGTGGTAGTTGCAGCGCTGGTTATTTTAGTAGACCAGGTGTTGCGTGCATTCGCCTATGACGTGAGTAAAAAACTATCTGTTTTTGTAGGCTTGATCATTACCAATTGTATTATCATGGGAAGGCTGGAGGCATTTGCTTTGGCGAATAGGCCATGGCCTGCTTTACTCGATGGACTGGGAAATGGTGCTTCTTATGGAGTGATCCTGATAATTGTTGCAGTTGCCCGTGAATTATTTGGTTCTGGTGAGCTGTTGGGTTTTCAAGTTGTTCCACAAGTTATTTATGACCTGGGTTACGCGAACAACAATCTTATGATTCTTCCACCTATGGCTCTAATAGTTGTAGGGTTAATAATTTGGGTGCAGCGATCCAGGAACCCTAAACTAATAGAAGATTAATGTTAGATCTGGTAAATATATTCGTTAAAGGCATATTCATTGAGAATATGATCTTCGCATATTTCCTTGGAATGTGCTCCTATCTGGCAGTTTCAAAAACGGTCAGAACAGGTGTGGGGCTGGGAATGGCTGTAATCTTCGTTTTGGGGGTAACGGTACCGGTAAATTATTTACTTGAAAATTATGTCCTGAAAGAAGGTGCCCTCACCTGGTTATCAGATGATTTTGCCACCATGGACCTAAGCTTCCTTGGGTTTATCTTGTTCATTGCAGTCATCGCTGCAATTGTACAGCTGGTTGAGATGATTGTTGAGAAATTCTCGCCTGCTCTTTACGGGGCATTGGGAATCTTCCTTCCACTCATTGCTGTTAACTGCTCCATTCTGGGAGGCGCCCTGTTCATGCAGGAGCGGCAGTATGCCAACATCGCCGAGGCTACATCCTTTGCCTTAGGGTCTGGAGTTGGCTGGTTTTTAGCCATCGTTGCCATAGCTGCGATAAGGGAGAAAATTAGATATTCAAATGTGCCGGCACCACTGAAAGGATTGGGAATCACATTTATTATAACCGGGCTTATGGGAATGGCATTCATGAGCTTCATGGGAATTGAAATATAGATCTAGCGTCACAGAATGATTATCCTCTCAGCCTTAACGACAGTTTTCAGTAGCATAGTAGTCTTCCTCGTTTTTCTACTGTTACTTATCTCCATCATTCTCTATGCAAAGGTTAAGCTTACGAAAACAGGAATGGTAACACTTACCATTAATGGGGCGAAGGAACTTCAGGTATCTGCAGGGAATTCGATTCTAACAACGCTTGGTAACGAAAAGATCTTTCTTCCTTCGGCATGTGGAGGAGGGGGTACCTGCTCCATGTGTAAATGCCAGGTTCATGAAGGTGGAGGTGAAATTCTACCTACCGAAGCGCCCTATTTTACCAGAAGAGAGATTCAGGATAACTGGAGATTGGGTTGCCAGGTAAAAGTAAAAGAAGACATGCAAATCCAGATTCCCGATGAAGTTTTTGGAATAAAGAAGTGGGAATGTACGGTAACCACTAACGATAGTGTAGCAACATTTATTAAGGAATTAGATCTGAAATTGCCAGAAGGCGAAATTCTCGAGTTTCAGAATGGCGGTTATATTCAGATTGACATTCCGGAGTATGAAATAGATTTTGCGGCAGACATCAAACCTACAATTGAAGACATGTATGCAGAAGACTGGGGGAAAATGCAATTATGGGATTTAAAAGGTAAAAATGAAGAACCCATTTTCCGGGCTTACTCTATGGCCAACCATCCAGCAGAAGGGAATAGGGTAACACTCAACGTACGAATTGCAACTCCTCCATTTGATCGTGCTAGAGGTAAGTTTATGGACGTATTGCCGGGGTTGGCATCTACCTATATATATTCTCTGAAACCGGGTGATAAAGTGACAATTGCAGGACCGTATGGTGAATTTTTTATTCAGGAAACCGAACGTGAAATGCTATTTATAGGAGGTGGGGCTGGAATGGCGCCCATGAGGTCTCACATATTTCATCTGTTTCACACTGAGAAGACCAAGAGAAAAACAACATTCTTCTACGGCGCCAGATCTAAACGAGAGATGTTTTATGACGATCAGTTTATGTCTATCGAAAATGACTTTGATAATTTCAAGTACATTGTAGGTTTATCTGAACCGCAGGAAGAAGATAACTGGGAAGGCCCGGTAGGATTTATTCACGATGTGGCGTTTAATGAATATCTCAAAAAACATCCTGCACCTGAAGATATCGAGTATTACCTGTGCGGACCCCCGCTGATGTTAAGCGCGGTAATGCATATGCTGGATAATTTAGGCGTTGAACCGGAAATGATCCGATTTGATGAGTTCTAAACTCAACTACCTCTATTTCTTCCTTTTTTATTCAGTTTTTTTTTCATGTAACAACTCCGAAGAAGTCACTGTTATTGGGCTATGGGGTGAGGCACAGGGTACAACCTACGCCATTAAATACCATGGAATAGATGTTGTCAATTATCAGCATGAAATTGATTCCATACTTAGGGAGATTGATCAATCCATGTCTACCTATGTGGACTCATCTACGATCTCCCGAATAAACAATGGCGCCGGCAATGTAATAGTTGACCATTTCTTTGTGGCCGTTTTCTCCAGGTCGCAAGAAATAAGCGAAATAACACAGGGGGCTTTTGATCCCACCGTTAAACCATTAGTAGATGCCTGGGGTTTCGGAACTGCCAGGAGAGATTCACTTACGCAGGTTCCGGTAGATTCCTTGCTGAAATTTGTAGGTATGGATAAATTTCAGCTTTCTGAAAATGATGATACTTCTTCAATATCCAAATTAATCTCAATGGCCCAGCTGGATTTTAACGGCATCGCGCAAGGCTATTCTGTGGATGTGGTGAGCAACTTCTTGTTGTCAAAGAAAATATCGGGTCATCTGGTTGAAATTGGTGGTGAGGTTATCACAAAAGGCAGGAATAGCGAAGGAGAAAAATGGAAAGTTGGTGTCGACAGGCCGGTGGCTCATCGCGACAAAGACAAGCTTCAGGCGATTGTAAAACTGGAAAACAAGGCCCTAGCTACCTCTGGCAGCTACAGAAAATTTTACATGAAAAACGGAAAGAAGTTTTCCCATACCATAGATCCTACAACCGGATATACTGTCGATCACAATTTGTTGAGCGCAACGGTTGTAACGGATGATTGCATGTCTGCAGATGCCTTTGCAACTGCATTTATGGTATTTGGAGTAGATAAAACAATTGCCTTTCTAAAAGCACATCAGCAATTGGGTATAGAAGTATACCTGATATACGAGGATGAGGCTGCTGGATTAAAAACTTATATCTCGGCGGGACTAAAAGAAGAGCTTGAGGAGCAGAATTAGTCTTTATTTTTACACTGCTCCTCTGGTTTAGCCCCGCAAATCCCGCAAACGGCACCTTCTTTTTGTAGCATTGGATTGTTGCTACTACACGTTCCTGCGAATTCACCGTCCTTCTTCAGCAAAATTTTAATGGCGATTCCAGCAATTCCAAGACCTAATAACAAGATGGATAAAAGGATCACACTCATACCAAATAAAAATAAACAACCTGCTTCACATCCACAAATTAATTACTGATAAACTGACCACTTCCGGTGGCTTCTAAAATGACATCAGAAGGATTTCCGGAATAGTAGATATTGCCTATGTTGGAAATAACACCTTTAAATTTATAAAGTGCCTTCACATAAGAATCACCTGAGGAACCACTCGTTACAAATACGCTATCAGCATTTAATGTTTCACACCTTACCCAGGCATTTCCACTTACCCAGAGCCCATAGTCACCTATGGTTCCGGTTAAAGCAAGCGTACCAGATCCATAAATTCCAGAATAAAAGTAGGTAGCATCAATATCCAGCTCAACATCCCCGTCACCTATTACGTCTACTCTCCAGCTACTGGATGTGATCGTATTGGTGCTGGTTATTTTCCCATAGCCGTTATGGGTAACGGTTCCCAGCTGATCGACGTTAAGGTAAATATTAATGTCCTTTTTATATGATCTTGTCCAGTTACAACTATTGTTGTTTTTTATTACCAGCGTTCCCTGATCTACAATCGTAGTGATTTTACCCAGTAAATTTTTGCCTGCTTCCAGCACCAGGCTCTTGGCGCTGCTCTGCGTCAGGATTAGATTAATCCCCTGATTTAGCTGAATCTGAGTGAAATCATCTACAACACGTATTTCCCGCTCAATAGAGCCAGTTGTCTTTACACAGTCCCATGCACTTTCTTTATTGCAAGAAAACCCTGATGTTACAACGATAATTAGCAGCAAGCTATATTTTCTTGTCAATTGCTCCATCAATTAAATTTATAGCCAATGCCAAAACTCACATATTGTGCAACAGCCCAGTGTGTTTTAACTGTAATATCTGCATACACGTGTTCTGAAATCTGATATCTATATCCAAATCTATGATATAAGGGCCCGTCATTCTTGTATTTTGAGTAGAGGTATACGCCCATTTGTGTAATCGCTGACATCCTGCCAATAACTAGTTCATGGCTAATATGTATCCCATATCTTATAAATTCTGCCTGATTAGAGCTTGGCACATTATCTGAATTTCGGTTATATAGAACCATCGTTGAGGCATCAAAAAATACATCAGCACCCACGCCCAGTTTACGTCTTCGATCCATTCTTCTCGTACCTTCTAAGGTTGTATAAAAAACGCCATATTGGGGCCCACCAATCGGATTAATTTCCCTGGCACCACCACCGACCTGCACGTTAAAATCCAGCTCTTTGTCGTATTCCTTTTTCTCTTTATCAAAAGCTGACAATTGATAATCCCCAAAATCGTAAATCACGCCTACACTTATTGTCGGTACATTAATGCCAAGATTTGGCACCTTATAAGATCCATTTGAATAATGACTAAATGTTACACCTGCTGTTATTCCTAGCTTATCCGACAGCTGAATCTTGGCATTGAGCTGAATCAGGAGAAACATATTAAGCTGAGATCCTATAGCAGTATTTTTATGATTGTATTCTCTATCAAAGGGTTTCGATATTAACCCCACACCAGATCCTAATTTGTATCTCAATAAAAACCTCCCGGATCTAACCAACGGGAAATTTACAAATCCAAAAATAGCCGATCCTGATCCTAACTGCTCTTTGTTTCCCAAATCCGAATGCCAGAGTGATACACCAACAGAAGGGAAATTATACACCCCGTGATTATCCAACAATCCAGACGTTTGCTTTTCCAGGGTTAGCTCAAAAGCTGGAATGTGACCTTTAACCAGATGCGACATATTATCGCGATGAACAAGAATAAAACCGTAGTGGCCGTGAATACCCACAGATATCCCATCCGTAAAAGCCTTTGCCTCAAGGCTGTCCTGCGCAACTGAATTACCAGATGCTATCAGGGCACCAAAACCAGCTACTGCTACAACAAGAAATTTGATCTTTAATCTCATATTGAGTACAAAATTAATGAATTTCCCCGCCGCTGTAGAATACTCATTTTTTATCTATTTCAACTTTACGATGCTTTATTCTGAACCAATCCTCCTCCGCGGCAGTGAATGCGGGGCAGATTAACTTTTAACCAGCGTATTGTCTAGGCAATTAAATACCTACTTCCTACTTTTACCTTATGAAAAATCAAAGGCCCCAACACATTAGGGACGCTGCCTCCGAATTCGAACGGTTGATGGAAATCATGGACGAGCTTCGAGCGAAGTGCCCCTGGGATAAGAAACAAACATTCGAATCGTTGCGACACCTTACCATTGAAGAGACTTATGAGCTCGCTGATTCAATAATAGACGATGATAAACAAGGTATTAAAGGCGAACTGGGTGATTTATTACTCCATATTGTGTTTTACGCCAAGCTAGGTTCAGAGACTGACGATTTCAGTATGAAAGAGGTGATAACAACGATTTGTGAAAAGCTAATACATCGTCATCCACATATTTACGGAGATGTTGAAGTACAGAATGAACAAGATGTGAAGGAGAATTGGGAGAAGCTCAAATTAAAGGAGGGAAGATCTTCCGTATTAGAAAGTGTTCCCAAGTCGCTTCCTGCATTGGTAAAAGCCACGAGAATTCAGGATAAGGCGAAAGCTGTTGGATTTGACTGGGAAAATAAAGATCAGGTTTGGGAAAAGGTTAACGAAGAATTAGCGGAATTTATGAATGAAACTGTAGCCAACCAGAGCCCTGAAAAGATCGAGGCAGAATTCGGAGACCTGCTTTTCTCTCTGATAAACTATGCTCGTTTTATAGATGTTAACCCAGAAAACGCACTTGAGCGAACCAATAAAAAGTTCATTGAACGCTTTCAGTATCTTGAGTCTGAATCTGCAAAAGATGGCAAGGAGCTAGGCAAAATGACGTTGGAGGAGATGGACAAATACTGGGACGAAGCTAAAAAGCTGGAGGTCGGTTAGGCTTTTATTAGAAGCCGATTCCCATGTGAAATTCAATTGTGCTGTTGTAGCCTTTGTGATAATTAAATAACATTCATCGCATATATAATTAACGCTTACTTAAATCATGTTTTGTCCAGAGAGTTTATTATATAAATAGATAAACATTTGTGTAAGTTTGCCGTACTGTAGCCTTAAAAATAAATCGAGTCATGGAGAGCAATCATAGTAACAATGGTAACGATATAAGTAAGTGCCCATTTTTGGGCGGAGCGCATAAGCAGAGTGCTGGAGGCGGGACCTCTAACCGAGACTGGTGGCCCAATAAATTGAAATTGAACATCCTCCGTCAAAATTCCTCCAAATCTGATCCGATGGGTAAGGCGTTTGACTACGCTGTGGAGTTCAAGAGCCTCAACCTGGATGCCATTAAGAAAGATATCTTCGATCTGATGACTACGTCGCAAGACTGGTGGCCAGCAGACTACGGCCACTATGGGCCTTTATTCATTCGTATGGCCTGGCACAGCGCTGGTACCTACCGTATTGCTGACGGTCGTGGTGGTGGTGGCTCAGGCACGCAACGTTTTGCCCCACTCAATAGTTGGCCCGATAATGAAAACCTGGACAAGGCACGTTTGCTATTATGGCCCGTCAAAAAGAAATATGGAAAGAAAATTTCGTGGGCTGATTTGATGATTCTCGCGGGTAACTGTGCGCTGGAGTCTATGGACTTCAAAACGTTTGGTTTTGCTGGCGGACGTGAGGATGTTTGGGAACCAGAGCAGGATATCTATTGGGGCTCTGAAACGGAGTGGAAAGGAGACAAGCGCTACACTGGTGATCGTGAACTTGAGAATCCTCTCGGTGCCGTTCAGATGGGGTTAATATATGTTAATCCAGAAGGCCCAAACGGAAACCCTGATCCTGTTGCAGCTGCTCAAGATATAAGAGAAACATTTGGCCGTATGGCTATGAACGATGAAGAAACTGTAGCACTTATTGCAGGTGGCCATACATTTGGTAAAACCCATGGCGCAGTCGATCCAGACAAGTATGTTGGCCGGGAACCTGCAGCAGCTAGCATTGAAGAACAAAGCCTTGGTTGGAAAAACACCTACGGCACTGGAAATGCAGGTGATACGTTTACAAGTGGCCCTGAAGGGACATGGACTACAACGCCAACTAAGTGGAGCAATAACTTCTTTGAGAATCTATTCGGCTATGAATGGGAACTAACGAAGAGTCCGGCTGGTGCCCATCAGTGGAAACCAAAGGGTGGCGCAGGTGAAGGAACAGTGCCAGATGCGCATGACCCATCTAAAAGTCATACACCAATTATGCTAACAACCGATCTCTCTTTGAGAGAAGACCCTGCCTATGAGAAAATTTCAAGACGCTTCTTTGAGAATCCGGACGCGTTTAAAGATGCTTTCGCTCGTGCATGGTTCAAGCTGACGCATCGTGACATGGGGCCAATCGCTCGCTATCTCGGACCAGAAGTTCCCAGGGAAGAGCTGATCTGGCAAGACCCTATTCCAAGTGTTACGCATTCATTGATTGATGATCCAGACATCGCTTCGCTCAAGAGTAAAATCCTCAGCTCAGGACTATCTGTATCTCAACTGGTATCTACTGCTTGGGCTTCAGCATCAACTTTTCGTGGATCAGATAAACGCGGTGGCGCCAACGGCGCACGAATTCGCCTTGCACCACAGAAAGATTGGGAAGTAAACAACCCGGCTGAACTATCGAACGTTTTAGAAACTTTAGAGCGTATCCGAGAAGAATTTAATGGCGCACAAACTGATGGTAAGCTGGTTTCGCTTGCAGACTTAATCGTCTTAGGTGGAAGTGCTGGTATTGAGCAGGCAGCCAAGAATGCGGGTCATGATGTAACAGTGCCTTTTACCGCTGGTCGCGCTGATGCTTCAAAAGAACAAACCGATACAGAATCATTCGCGGCTCTAGAGCCAACTGCTGACGGGTTCAGAAACTACCTGAAAGGGCAACATTCTACATCTGCAGAAGAGCTGTTAGTTGACAGAGCACAGCTTTTGACACTTTCGGCACCTGAGATGACAGTTTTGGTTGGCGGTATGCGTGTTCTTAATACGAACTTCGATAAGTCCAGTCACGGTGTCTTCACCAACGATCCGGAAGCGCTCACCAATGACTTCTTCGTCAACCTACTTGATTTTGGTACCACCTGGAAGGCGACTTCAGAAGACGAACGTGTCTTTGAGGGTCATGGTCGTACAACTGGCGACCTCAAGTGGACAGGAACTCGAGCTGATCTCATCTTCGGTTCAAACTCAGAGCTACGTGCTCTAGCTGAAGTATATGCATGTGAGGATTCTCAAGAGCAATTCGTACAAGACTTTGTGGCCGCGTGGTCAAAAGTAATGAACCTCGATCGTTTCGATTTGGCTAAAGTAGCACTTCTGGCACAGTAGTTATTAAGGTCTCCACCTTCTTTTTGAGACAAATATTTTTTAAACTTGCACCCGTTACTAATCACAGGCTCTTGCGGCCTATATCTCAAAATATCATATGGCTTTACAAGTTGGAGACCCGGCACCCTTATTTACCTTATTAGACTCTGATAAAAACGAAGTGTCATTGGAGAATTTCAAAGGAGAAAACGTGCTGTTGCTGTTTTACCCGTTTGCATTTACCGGAACCTGCACTGCCGAACTATGTGCTATGCGTGACAACCTGACTACTTACCAGAATTTGAATGCAAGTGTTCTTGCCTTATCGATTGACACAGTTTTTGTTCAGGCTAAATTCAAAGAAGAAAATGCATTGAACTTTCCTGTTCTTTCCGATTTTAATAAAGAGGTGTCGGGTGAATACGACGTGCTCTATGAAGAATTTGTATTGGGAATGAGAGGCGTGGCAAAAAGATCTGCTTTTGTGATTGATAAGGAGGGTATTATTCAATACGCGGAAGTATTGGAAAAGGCTTCAGACCTACCTGACTTCGAAAAAATAAAAGAAAAATTGAAAAGCCTGAATTAGACACTTTTCAAACAATCAATGTATTTATAACTGACGCCGTAAAACTCAAATGATGATCAAGAGAATAATTGCAATAACAATATTGATAGGAGCTGCACTGATTTCTGAATCACAGGATAACACCTTCACTTCCTACGACCTTTTCAAGCTGAGGATTGTATCAGAAGTTGCGGTCTCTGGAGATGGAAAACATGTAGCATATGTGGTGAGCGAACCCCGACCTTTTACAGATAAACCTGGAAGCAGTTATAAATCCCTGCACGTACTCGACATAGCTACGGGTGCGTCTAAAGAATATATATCAGGGAAAAAGAGCTTTCATGGCATTTCCTGGACTTCTGATTCCAAAAAAGTTACTATGCTAGCCAAATGGTATGGAGCAAAAAGATCACAGGTATACGCTATCGAATTGGGTTCAGATTCAGCTATTCAAGTAACGGCTGCATTGCATTCCATAGAGAGATACGAGTGGAACCCGAAAAAAAACAGCATTGCCTACATCGCAACGGAAAGGGATACCAGCAGAAAAGCCTGGATAGACCAGGGTTTCAATGCGGAAGTTTACGAAGAAGACATTCCCCACAAAAACCTGTATGTGTTCGATTTCGACAGCAAGAAAACTGAAAAAATAACAGACAATATCACGGTTTATCACATGCATTGGAATCCAGCGGGAGACAAAATGGCGATTCAGGCTTCCACAAAGAATCTAATCGACCACATGTATATATTCACAAAAATTCATGTCATAGATATGAAAACAAAGGAGCGCACAATGTTGGTCAACAACCCTGGAAAGCTGGGGCAAATGACGTGGTCGCCAGACGGTAAACAGCTCGCATTTATTGCTGGGGTAGATATCAATGATCCGGTAAATGGAAGCTTGTATGTAACCAAAGTGCCCAACAAAAAGGACTTTACTCAATTGGACGCATATTCGAAGGATTTCATGGGATCGGTGACACATGTTGAATGGAAGGATTCCAAAACACTGGTGTACTGCGCCGATGAGGGCGTTGAAACAGGATTTTATACACAAACAGTTGGAAGCGACAACGGAACTCCTCTGGTAGAAAAAGGGGTGGTTATCATCAGGAATTTCCGAATTAACAATAACGTCATTGCTTTTGCCGGAGAACGGCCTTCCCACCCCCGGGAACTTTTCACCCTGTCTCTTACAGACAAAAAGCTAGTCAAACGCAGCAATCTAAATCCCTGGATTCGGGAGAAAAAGTTAGCACGCCAGGAAAAATTGACATGGAAATCCAGAGACGGGCTGGATATAGAAGGCGTAATAGTGTACCCACTTAACTTCAAAGAGGGCACCAAGTATCCTATGATCAATTACATTCATGGTGGCCCCGAGGCCTGCGTTAAAAATGGCTGGACAACCTATTACAGCATGTGGGGACAAGTTGCAGCAGCAAAGGGATATGTTGTACTGATGCCCAATTACCGTGGAAGTTCTGGGCGAGGAGTAGCATATTCCAAGATGGACCAGGGTGATATGGGCGAAGAGGAGTTCAATGATGTACTGGACGGAATTGACCATCTGATTAATAAAGGGATCGTCGACAAGGCCAAAGTGGGAATAGGTGGAGGATCCTATGGTGGATTTTTCGCTGCCTGGGGTGCCACCAAACACTCTGGTCGTTTTGCTGCCTCCTGTGCATTTGTCGGAATATCAGATCATGTCTCAAAGCGATTTACAACGGATATTCCTTACGAATCCTATTATTCTCACTGGGGTTTCTGGACGCACCAGAATTATGAGTTGGTTTATGACCGAAGCCCGGTGAAGTATGCAACCAATAACAAAACAGCTACGCTCGTACTTCATGGTAAGAATGACCCAAGGGTGCATCCTTCACAGTCTTTGGAGCTGTACAGAGCTTTAAAGCTACACGGAAAAGGACCCGTAAGGCTTATATGGTATCCGGGAGAAGGACATGGCAACCGCAAAAACCCGGCACGCCTAGACTACAACCTCAGGACGCTGGCCTGGTTTGACTATTACCTCAAGAGCGACGGCCCCAAGGATAAGAAGCCGCCTATGTATTTGGACTACGGAGTTGAAATAGAGTAAGCGTTAAGCTAATACTCCCCAAAAACTCCTCGCAACTCGTCAGCTATTTCACCGAGTGTGGCGTAGCTTTCAACAGCTTCAAGTATAAACGGCATGAGGTTGTCTTCTCCCTCAGCGGCTGTTTTCAGCTTGGAAAGCGCTTCCTCAACTTTCGCATTATCCCGTTCGGCTTTTAAAGCAGCGATCTTTTCTATCTGGGCGTTTCTAATCGCATCATCTACTTTCAATATTTCCTCTCTCCCCTCCTCCTCGACTGTGAATTTGTTAACACCCACCAATATCTCCTCTTCCTTCTCCACAGCATCCTGGTATTTGTAAGCCGCTGCTGCAATTTCCTTTTGCATAAAGCCTTCTTCTATGGCCGCAACTGAACCACCCATGGCATCTATTTGTTTAATATAATTCCATGCAGCATTTTCTACTTCATCTGTGAGATTTTCAACATAATAAGATCCCGCCAAAGGGTCCACCGTATCTGTTATTCCACTTTCAAAAGCAAGTATTTGCTGAGTGCGTACAGCAACGCGCGCTGCCTCTTCCGTTGGTAGCGATAGAGCTTCATCATATCCATTGGTATGCAAGGATTGTGTACCACCCAATACCGCTGAGAGCGCCTGAATTGTAACCCGCACAATGTTGTTCTTAGGTTGTTGGGCTGTTAGGGTAGATCCTCCTGTTTGCGTATGAAACCTCAACATTTGCGCTTTCGGATCCGTCGCCCCTAGTTCCTCTGTTATTTGAGCCCACATCCTGCGCGCTGCCCTGAACTTGGCCACCTCTTCGAAAAGGTTATTATGGGCGTTGAAAAAGAAAGAAAGCCTGCGGGCAAACACATTGATGTCGAGGCCCTTGTCTATGGCAGCCTTCAGGTATTCCTTACCATTCGACAACGTAAATGCCAGCTCCTGTACCGCCGTCGATCCAGCCTCCCGAATGTGATATCCAGAGATGGATATGGTATTCCACTTGGGAACCTCTTCAGTACAGTACGCAAAAATGTCGGTTATAATGCGCATCGATTGCTTGGGAGGATAAATGTAAGTTCCTCGGGCAGCATACTCTTTTAAAATGTCATTTTGAATCGTACCCGAAAGCTGGGTAAGATCCGCTCCCTGCTTTTTGGCAAGCGCTATGTACATCGATAACAATATAGCGGCAGTTGAGTTTATGGTCATAGATGTGGTTATCTCACTCAGCTTAATACCCTCGAAGAGCGTCTCTATATCTTTCAGAGAATCAATGGCCACACCTGATTTCCCCACTTCACCATCTGCCAGCTCATGCCCCGAATCATATCCTATTTGAGTTGGAAGATCAAAAGCTACAGAGAGCCCCGTCGTACCATTTTTAAGCAGATAGTGATAGCGCTTGTTAGACTCTTCCGCAGTAGCAAAACCCGCGTACTGTCGCATGGTCCAGAGTCGCTTGCGGTACATGTCGGTTTGAATACCTCTGGTATAGGGAAACTCCCCCGGCTTCTCGTTTCGCTCTGTTGCTTTATCATAAACCCTCTCCACCTCAATACCAGAGCTGGTAAGGAATTTATCCTTTCTATTTTTTAAGTCAGCCATGCAGGTTTACTTGCTAATGCATCAGAACGACTGCCTGAGTTCCTTTTTGAGATATTCAAGTGCCGTTTGGTTGGGTAGCTTTCCGATCTTCATCACCAATTGCAGAATTATTTTGCTGAGCTCGGTGCCTGTGGCATCGTCCTTTACATTGCTGGAAGCCAAATTAATCAGCTTGATTGTTTCCTCTTTCGAATTCCTCACAAGTGTCCAGGCGCTATCCGACATGTAAACCTGTTGTGAGAGGTTATGGTTAAATTCAGATCTTATGGTCTCTAGCAATTCCGCCTGAAGCATTCGTGCGCTCATTCCAGTTTTATTCACTCTGTTTATCAGCAGTTCTGGAGAGATTCGCTCCAGAAACATGGTTATGCGCTCATAAGCCTGTAGCCTGACAGGGGTGATGGCCTTTTGGCCCTCTTTCCGCATATCCAGCATCCGCTTTTTACTCTCATTGTCCAGAAAACTCTTTATAACAAAGTAGGCTGTAGCAAATACAATTCCCGCTGGTAAAACAACTTTTAATACGTCCAAAAACAATTCCATAATTGTGATATTACCATGCGCAATAACGGTAATAATTTCAATATTACCTTCGTAGAAACGTTAAACAAAGATAGTAATTTTTATACGCCTTAAGGTTCATAAATTCGTAGCTTTGCCCTTAATGAACAGCTTGTCTGACAGGATAAACCGACTGAGTGAATCGCAAACTTTGGCGATGACCAGAAAGAGCCGAGAGCTCATTGCTCAGGGCATTGATGTTATCAATCTAAGCATAGGTGAGCCGGACTTCGACACTCCCGATTTCATTAAAGATGCTGCCAAAAAGGCAATTGACGATAACTTTTCTCACTATGCACCTGTTCCGGGTTACCAGGATTTAAGGGATGCGATTTCCAATAAATTCAAACGCGATAACGGTCTGGATTATTCGCCGGATCAGATTGTTGTTTCTACAGGCGCCAAACACTCGATAGCAAATGTCGCGTTAGCTCTGATCAATCCAGGTGATGAAGTACTGCTCCTATCGCCATACTGGGTTAGCTATTTTGAAATTGTTAAGCTGGCGGAGGGAAAGCCAATTCCAGTTTCAGCAGGTATAGAAAATGATTTTAAAGTAACTGCCAGCCAATTAGAAGCAGCCATTACAGATAAGACCAAGCTCATTGTTTTCAGTACTCCTTGTAATCCGTCCGGCTCCGTATTTTCCGAAGAAGAGTTGAAAGCTATTGCAGATGTAGTAGCCGCTCACGAGGATCTGTATGTTATTTGCGATGAAATTTATGAGCATATTGTATTCACCGGCAAACACAATAGCCTGGCAAAATTTGACCATGTAAAAGACAGGGTCATAACCGTTAATGGTGTGTCAAAAGGATTTGCGATGACTGGCTGGAGAATTGGATATATTGGTGCTCCGGCCTGGATTGCGAAGGCCTGCACAAAAATTCAAGGGCAGTTTACCTCCGGGGCTTCGTCAATATCACAAAAAGCTGCAGTTGCAGCTGTGAGTGCAGATCCCTCGTGCACGGAAGAAATGAGAAACACTTTCAAAAAGAGAAGGGATTTAATATTAGACTTATTAAAGGACCTGGATGGGTTAAAGACAAACGTACCGGAAGGAGCTTTTTACGTATTCGCAGACATCTCCAGTTACTTTAATCGTACACATGCTGACACAAAAATTGAGAACGCAACTGACCTAAGCATGTACTTGTTAAATGAGGCCAGCGTAGCACTGGTGCCAGGAGATGCTTTTGGCGAGGCAGATTACATGCGTATCTCTTATGCATGTAGTGATGAGGTGATAAATGAAGCTGTAAAAAGAATAAAAGCAGCCCTCAACAAGCTAAAATAACTACCATTTGACAGTACAGGAAATAGAGAAGGTATTTGAGAATTTCGATAATTCTAACGTCCTTGTAATTGGCGATGTGATGGTCGATTCTTATATGTGGGGGAAAGTTGATAGAATCTCACCTGAAGCTCCCGTGCCTATTCTGTCAGTTCACAGAAAGGAAAACCGCCTGGGAGGTGCGGCCAATGTGGCGTTAAATATTCAATCCCTGGGAGCCAATCCTATTATTCACGCTATTATTGGCGACGATAATAAAGCTAAAGTGTATCTGGGTTTAATGAGAGAGCGAGGACTCGCCACGGGGGGGATTCTTATCAGTAAAAACCGTCCAACCACCATTAAAACGAGAATTTTAAGTGGGGGGAATCAGATACTGAGAGTGGACGAAGAAACGGTGCGAGGAATTAGCGATGAAGATGAGGCGGCAATATTGAACTCAATTCAAAAATCTTTAGAAAATGACAACATTCACGTAATTGTTTTCGAGGATTATGATAAGGGCCTCATATCAAAATCACTCATTGAGAGCGTGGTGTCTCTGGCTAAGTCGCATAATATCCCTATTGCAGTTGACCCAAAAAAGAACAATTTTTCTGATTATTCCGAAGTCGATCTCTTCAAACCTAATCTTAAAGAGCTGATAGAAGGATTGAAAGTTGATCTAGACACCAAGAATATAGAGCAGATTAAAGAAGTGGTTAGTAAATTGAAGGACACTCAACAGCTTGGGAGTGTATTGGTAACCCTTTCGGAGCTGGGCGTGTATATCAAATCTGATGATACGGATGCGATGGTACCAGCGCATATAAGAGATATCAACGATGTATCAGGTGCAGGAGACACCGTAATTAGCGTGGCCGCGCTCTGCCTGGCTGCCGGCATAAGCTCAATAGTGTTGGCTTCGATTTCAAATCTTGCCGGTGGAATCGTGTGTGAGAAAGTGGGTGTTGTGCCCATAGACAAGGCGCAATTGCTAAAGGAAACAATTTCGTTACTGGCCTGATGTTGAACGAGCAGGTCTTACTCAATTTATTTTCAATAATTCAGAAGTTTAGCTAGCAATGTCCTGGCAAAGTTTTAGGGAGAATGTAAACCTAGCTATCTATGATGGCAAAGAAACGGCAATCCTATCACTCAGGGTAATGAGCTTTGGGGTTTCTGTTGCAGCAGTAATTACGCTGGTATATTTTTATGGCTTTCCAATTGACGATGCAACGAAGGGGAATTTGTTGTCTATCATCAAGTTCAGCTTTTTCTTTTATGTTACCCGTTATCTTGTCCGGCTTTTCTATTCATTTGAACCAAGGCGGTTTATAAAGGAAGCCTGGTTTGAAGGCCTTCTGATGCTATTGTTATTGGTGGACGGCGTCGGAGACATCTTCTTTGGAATGACGCTGGAGGGAGCCATTTTTCAACGACTAGGTGTACAGTCATCTACCCATTTATCTATTGTATTTATCCAAATCTATATACTCATTATTACCGCATTTGAAATAGGTAAAGTCAGCAGCTTCATCCGTCGGCTCAAACTAAATCCTGCTGTAATTTTCGTGCTCGTCTTCACGACCTTGATCCTGGGAGGGACGCTCTTGTTAAGCCTTCCCGAAATGACTATTATGGCAGGGCAAATGCCATTCATTGATGCCTTGTTTACCTCAACGAGTGCATCGTGTGTTACAGGGCTCATAGTAGTTGATACGCCTATTTATTTTTCAGAAAAAGGGCTTGT
Source organism: Flavobacteriales bacterium (assembly GCA_012966015.1). Lineage (GTDB taxonomy): Bacteria > Bacteroidota > Bacteroidia > NORP154 > NORP154 > NORP154. The sequence continues at coordinate 18,640 of DTRI01000342.1, forward strand.
CGTAATCATGGGCCTGATTAAGCTGGGTGGGCTTGCCATCATATCTTTTGGCGTCTATTTTGCATTAATATCACAGTTTGGAGTAGGCATTACAAAACACTCGATTATTGATGATTTCGTGCACGAGGACTCGGTATTGAGCTCTAAGGGATTGTTTGGCAATATTATCGCCTGGAGTATTGCTATAGAGCTTACAGGGTCAATATTGATGTACTTCAGCTGGGATGATGGAATAGCATTCGCCAGCCAGGGAGAAAAGATATTCAGTTCAGTATTTCATTCAGTATCTGCATTTAATAACGCTGGATTCACCCTTTTCACAGATGGAATATACAATGAGGCCGTTCGATATAATTACATGATTCATGTGTGGATAACACTGCTCGTGTTTTTTGGCGCATTGAGCTTCATTGCAATTCTAGATCTTTTTTCTTTTAAGAGCTTGAAAGTTAGGGGGAAATTATCCTGGGTGAAACTATCGTTTGGAACCAAAGTTTCTCTCTATTTCTCCTCCACCTTAGTAATTCTCGGCGCAGTGGCATTTTATATACTAGAGAGTGACAATGTACTTTCTGGACAGAGCACGACATCGTCTGTAGTCACTTCCATTTTTCAATCGGTTTCCAGAACCTCAGGATTCTCTACAGTAGATTTCAGGAATCTTTCTTTACCGGTTTTGATCATGTTCCTGTTTCTGATGTTTATTGGAGGTTCATCAAGCTCCACCGCCGGTGGAATAAAAATTTCGACTTTTGCGTTGCTATACGCTTCTGTAATCTCCACAATTACCGGCAAGAAACAAGCGGAGCTCTTTAATCATTCCATCGCTAACACCCTGATAGGAAAGGCGCTTGCTGTACTTATGTTCTTCATTGTGGTTAACATCCTTGCTGTGGCTCTCTTATCAATCACCGAAGCTGATATCCTCGCTCAGGAAAATCGCACGATGATGGACCTTATTTTTGAGGGCGTATCCGCGATTGGAACCGTAGGACTATCTATGGGAATAACCTCAGAACTATCTAACGCTGGCAGAATTATCATTCTCCTCTCCATGTTCATTGGCAGGGTAGGAGCACTTTTGATTGCATTTTCTTTTGGTAAAAAGACAGTGAGCTCCGGATATAAGCTTCCTGATGGACATGCTATGATGGGATAATATTATCGGTGATATTCAACCAACTCCCCAATCGGTTTTACAATAATCTTCCCGAGTGCAATATCCTTTTCATTTGCAATATCTTTGATTACATCAGAAAAATGATGGGCGATTGACCCCACAAAACCGAGAGGTTGATCTTCAAACCCCGGATACCGACAAATATGTCGCTCAAAGAAATTGTTAATAGACGATCGTGCGAGCTTATCAATTTGGGAATCTTGACGGTTGTCACCAATAAACTTTGCAAAAGAAGCCAGGTATGTATTCGGCCTAGGCTGACTATAAATAGCATCGAGAATACGCTCTCTGGTCAGATTATACTCACTTTTTAGCTGCTCACTAATTGTTTCCCCTAGTTGACTCGATAGATATGCCTTCAACAGCTTTTTACCCATATGCGCACCGCTACCCTCATCACCCAAAACAAAGCCCAGCGATGGAATATTCTCCACTATTTCTTGTCCATCGTACAGGGCTGAATTAGATCCCGTTCCAAGAATGGCAACTATTCCGCTACTGTTACCCAAGGCTGCCCGTGCTGCGCCCATCAAATCATGATTCACTTCTATTTTGGCATTGGCAAATACTGAAGCCAGCGCCTCATTAACCTGTACACATTTCTCTTCACTCGAACATCCTGCACCATAAAAGAATACTTCGTCCACTTTTGCCAAATCGAGCTTAGCACTTAACTCACCATCAACTGCCGTCATCATTTCCGCTGTGGGCACAAAATAAGGGTTCAAGCCAATGGTAGTGTATTCTTCGACCTGCCCCTTGGAAGTGATCAAATGCCAATCTGTACAAGTGGATCCGCTATCGGCAATAAGCCTCATAAAATGGAGTTATGCTGTTGTACTTATTCTGTAATTTCGCAAGCAATTTAGCAACTATCTACGAATAACGAATTTACGAATGAAGCTGAAGTCTCTATTCAATCATTCGCCCAGAACGGTATCGGGATTTCCAGTATTTCGATTTAGTACGTTCGTATTATTTCGTACTTCGCAGATAAATACCCAATACACAACGTCGTTTAGATAATGTTAAAGAGTTACTTCACCATAGCTTCACTACTGTTTTCCCTGCATATATGCGCGCAAGCGCCCACTAAAATTCAGCTGGTAAATGCCGACGTGCTCGAATATGATGAGCAAAGAGGTGAAAAAGTAAAAAGACTGATTGGGAACGTGGCCTTCAAACACGACAGGGTGCTCATGTACTGTGACAGCGCCTACTTGTACTCAGAAACTAACTTGTTGGAAGCCTTTAGCAATGTACGCCTAAAAGAAGGTGACAGCTTGAATGTATATGGCGATTTTCTTGTGTACCGTGGTAATGAGAAGATCGCTGAGATACACGATAACGTTAGGCTGTTACATAAAAACCTAACGCTCAATACCAATAAACTAACTCAAAATACAGAGACCAATGTCGCTTACTACCTGGAAGGTGGTAATATAGTCGATGGTGACAACCACCTAACCAGCAAAATCGGTTTCTATTATCCCGACACCTATGAGTTCTTTTTTAAAGACAGCGTCGTACTCATCAATCCGGAATATTCGATGAGCTCCGACACGCTGAAATATAATACAGATACCGAGATCACTTATTTCTTTGGGCCTACGAATATTATCAGTGACAGCAATCATATTTATTGTGAGAATGGCTGGTACAACACCCATACTGACATCTCACAATTCAATAAGCATGCGAAGATTACCTCCAAGGATCAATCAATTACTGCGGACAGTCTTTATTATGATAGAAACAGGGGCTATAGCGAAGCTCATGGAAACATTATTATGCATGACACAGTTCAAAATATTATCATAAGCGGAGAATTTGGGATTTATTATGAAAAAACCGAGCGGGCCATGGTCACTCAAAGAGCCATGCTAACAGATATATATGACGATGATTCACTGTTCATGCACGCTGATACATTTAAAACGGGCTTTGATAGCACTGGAGAGCACAAATTACTTTACGCATATAAGAACGTGAAATTCTTTAAAAAGGACTTACAAGGGGTCTGTGACTCTCTCATATACGGATTTAAAGATTCATTAATCCGAATGTTCAACAATCCGGTTCTATGGTCTGATGAAAATCAGATGATTGCTGAACACGTAAGGCTAAAAACCGGTGACGATGGCATAGAATTACTCTTGTTTGACCACAACGCTTTTATTTCCTCGTTTGTTGCTTCCAACATGTACAACCAGATTAAAGGCAAGGATATGATTGGCTATTTTAAAGATGGCAGTCTGGATAAGATAAAAGTGACTGGTAATGGCCAAACAATTTACTACGCCCAGGAAGAAGACAAATCGTTTATAGGTACTAATATTGCAGATTGTACAGATATGATGGTTTACATCAAAGACAACAGTGTCGAGAAGATTACCTTCATCACCAAACCTGATGCAGTCATGCATCCGATGGGAAAATTAAGTAAAGACGAAACTACCCTTCGTGGTTTTGAATGGTTCGAGAACCGCCGGCCAACTGATAAACAGGATATTTTTAACTGGAGATAACCCAATCATTGCAGGCTGTACCCGCAACGCTTACAGTATTTAGCATCTTTATCGTGAGTGGCCAGTGTACAGCTGGTGCATGCTTTGGTTTTTGTTGTTGTAGTAAGCTTCGTAACCTGCGATAATTCAATCCCAACTATTCCCGTGGGAACGGCTATTACCCCGTAACCCATAATCATTAATATAGATGCCAGGAACATCCCCAATGGCGTGCCTGGCGAGATATCGCCATATCCAACAGTCGTAAGCGTAACAATCGCCCAGTAGATACTGTGCGGTATGCTATCAAATCCATGCTCCTCCCCTTCAATAATATACATAAGTGTTCCGGCTATAATCACTATGGTGAAGACCACCAGCAAAAAGACCGTTATTTTGGCTCCACTCGCCTTGATGGCATCTCCAAGAACCCTGGCCGCGCGAACATACCTCACCAGCTTTAATATTCTAAATATCCTCAATAATCTTACAACGCGGATGTCAGCTAAATAATGAGCTGGTGGAAATATTGCACTCAGAAGTGTTGGGATGATGGACAGAAAGTCAATTATCCCGTAAAAGCTAAAAATATAGCGCCAGGGCTTTCCAACTACCATTATCCTGGCTATGTACTCCAGCGTGAATATTATCGTGAAGAACCATTCTAATGCGTGGAGAAGACCTTTGTACTTTGCACTAAGGGGTTCGACTGTGTCTATCATTACCACGATAACACTAAGTATTATCGCAGCGACCAGCAATATATCGAATAGCTTCCCAGCCAACGTATCATAACCAAAAATTACCTTATGCATTTCAAGCCGCCAACCACTTAATTGCTTGTGCCTCTCTGGATTTTCTTCGTCCATTATCTTTTTAGTCCATTAGTTTATTATGCCAGCTATCTTTGAGGAGCACTTCCCATTTGCTGTCAAAGTCCTTTTTGGTA
>DTRI01000343.1 GCA_012966015.1 Flavobacteriales bacterium
CCAGATCAGGGACGAGAACGGCGATTTCGTCGCGGGCTGGGACCCGGGCAAGATGAATTATATTGCGCTAGCGGAAGATTGAAGCTTTTTAATGCAATAGGCACTTACTCCACCTGTGGCAGAATTCCAAACTTCAACCTGTGGATGGAATTCTTTGTTTCCCACCTTTCACGAAACAAAACCTAGAGTGGTAAGGCTCTCCCTTCAACAATTTGTTCAAGATGCCAGTCCCGAGCAATTACGCGCTTGGGACGATTCTATACCGATGCTTCAACGTGAAACGGGGAAAATCCTCGAAGAGAGGAAAGGAGCTCAAAAATATACTGCAATTCTTGAGTATAGGTTGCCGCTAGAATCGCGCAGACCAGACGTAGTTATGCTGACAGAGGGCGCTGTAGTAGTTTTGGAACTGAAAGGTAAATCACATCCTTCTCAAGCAGATATTGACCAAGTATCGGCTTATGCTCGTGACCTCCGTGCCTATCACAAAGAATGTCAAAATGTTCCGGTTTTTCCAGTCTTAGTACCAACCAGAGCAAAGGACCATTGTTCATATCAAGATGGTGTTTCCATCGTGAGTCCAAACGCACTTGAAAATACCATTAATTCTTTTGTAAAAGAAAATGAGAAACCAATAGATCCCCATAAATTTCTAGAAAATTCTGCTTACAGTCCATTACCTACATTAGTTCAAGCGGCACGAGATCTGTTTCATTCTGGGGAGGTGCGAGAAATATGGCGTGCAAGAGCATTAACTGACCCCGCAGTAAACAGAATTTCTGAAGTAGCTCATCAAGCAACTTCAACAAAAACTCGTCACCTTGTCCTTATTACAGGTGTTCCTGGAGCGGGCAAGACTTTAGTTGGTCTTCGTGCAGTTCACGCTGGATATTTAGATGACTTAGCTGTTGAGCGAGGTGGGGGGAAGCCAACAACTCCCGCACTTTTCTTGTCCGGTAATGGGCCTCTTGTTGAGGTACTACAGTATGAACTGAAAAAATCTGGTGGAGGAGGAAAAACGTTCGTACGGCATGTGAAAGATTATCTAAATTCTTACGTTCCCAAAACCGCCTCAATTCCTAATGAACACCTTCTTGTTTTCGATGAAGCTCAGCGTGCATTTAGTAAGGAAAAAGTTGCTGATTTGCACAAAAACTGGCCTGTGGGTATCGCTGAGAGTGAGCCCCACCATTTTATTGAGTTGTGCGAACGAATGCCAGAATGGAGTATTATGGTGGGTTTAATTGGTGAGGGGCAAGAAATTCATCTAGGAGAAGAAGAGGGCCTTATCCAATGGAGAAATGCGTTAGAAGCTTCAAACAATAGCGATGATTGGACTGTTCACGCCCCCGCTACTTCTACAATTGAAGAAGCATTTGATAATACTACTATAGCAATGAGTTGGGATGATTCACTTAATCTTGATACAGAAATAAGATATCATCTGGCCTCGGATTTACATAAATATGTCGCCAATATTTTGGAATGTAAGAAAGAAAAAGCAAGTCCTTACGCAATAAAATTGTGGAAAGATGGCATGCGTTTCTGGTTAACCCGAGATCTTGACGTTGCAAAGAATTATCTCCAGGAAAGATATTCTGAATACAAAGAAGCGAGATTCGGCATGGTTGCCTCTTCTAAGGACAAAATCCTGATTGACTATGGAGTTAACAATGACTTTCAATCCACAAAGAGAGTTAAGTTGGGACCTTGGTATTCTCAAAATCAAAATGAACCTCACTCTTGTCGGCGATTGGAAACTGTTGTTACAGAATTTGGTTCGCAGGGGCTAGAGCTTGATATGACTCTTTTGTGCTGGGGAAATGACTTAATAATTAAAGGTGGAGAATGGTCCAATGAGTACGCTAGAGGTTACAGGCCCCGTGTCCCCCTTCGAGATCCATTCCGTCTACGTCAAAATGCCTATCGGGTATTACTTACAAGAGGGCGCGACGGTGTCGTAACTTTTCTTCCTCGGGATTCTTTATTAGACGAGACGTGGGAATTTTTAATTGATTGTGGATTTAAGGAATTATAGTCGCGACTTTCTGTATTCCGCTCATCATCTCGCTGCGCTTTTCG
>DTRI01000344.1 GCA_012966015.1 Flavobacteriales bacterium
AATGGGTCCCGATGTCCTTCTTATTGATGAGGTGTTGGGCGTGGGTGACGTTGAATTTCGGCGGAAATCGATGGCGGGTAACTTACACAAAAAATAATGAAAATAATCGCCGGCTTTATGAAGTCCCAATTCATTCATCGCATCAACCATCAGCTCCTGCGAAACTTACCATTTGTTCAGAAAGGTATGAATAATCCCGCTTATAAAGGGCTTTGGTGTGGAAGACAGGAAAGACGAATAATTCATTTTCATCAAGTTATCGATCGACTGATTATGGAAGACGGCGGACAAGTTCCAGATTATAAGTAATTAATTCTTAGGATTTTATTCGAATATGACTGAGGAAAATACCTATCAGCTGCTTTGTGATTCCAGCGAAGTTGAAGAGAGCTCAGAAGCGACTTTTGAAATAAAAGGTCGATCTATTTTAGTTATTCGTTCGGATCAAGGGGAGTTATTTGCAGTCGAAAATAAATGTCCACATGCAAATGAACAGCTATCTGGAGGACGTTTTAGAGGGGGTTATTATGCATGTCCACATCACGGAGCAAGGTATGAGTTATCAACAGGAAAATCCATGACAAATCTGTCAACGAAGCCTTTAATATGCTTTGATGTCAGAGAAAATGGTGGCAAAATTGAAATAATAGTGCCAAAAAAAGAAAAGAAGAAATTTGTACCTGGAGGAGCTCCTCCAGGTTTTGGTCCAATGTAAGTAAAGTTTTATTAGGAGGAAAGAATGGATTTAGGTTTAAAAGGAAAAAAAGCATTAGTAACAGGAGGAAGTAAAGGTATTGGTAGGGCAACTGCTGAACTCTTAGCCTCTGAAGGTGCTGATGTTGCTATTTGTGCAAGAAATGCTGACGAGGTTTCTGCCGCAGTTGAGGCATTAAAATCTAAAGGCGTTAATGCTGTTGGATCTGCTGTTGATGTTGGAGATGGTGATGCTTATAAAAAATGGATAGAATCCGCAATCGGAGAATTAGGGGGTCTTGATATTTTGGTTCCTAATGTTAGCGCAGGAGGTGGAGCAAATATCGGAAGTGAAGAGGGCTGGAAAGCCAATTTTGAAGTTGATATTATGGGAACAGCTCGTGCCGTAAACGCATCCTTGGAAAGTTTAACTGCATCAAAAGGAAGCATAGTGATTATATCTACCACAACCGCACTTGAAGAAGGCCCCGGTAGTGGTCCTTACGGAGTTGTTAAGGCTGCACTCATAAATTATGCTAATCACGTTTCTCAAGCAAACGGTCGTAATGGGGTTCGATGCAATGTTGTATCACCAGGACCAATTTATATTGAAGGTGGAGCATGGAATTTCATAAAAGACAATATGGAGGATTTCTATAATGCGACAGAAAAAGCTATACCCCTAGGATATGGTGCTGCCGAGGATGTAGCGAATGCAGTCGTCTTTCTTGCTAGCCCAGCAGGTGGGCATATTACCGGTACCAATCTGGTCGTTGATGGCGGCTTTACTAAAAGAGTCCAACTGTAGACTGGGTAATAATATGACTGATGATGTCAAAAAGAAAATAGACGTAGTTCTTGTGGCGGGCGGAAAATTTCATGATATTGATTTTGCACGCCTAGAACTCTTGAAGTTATTATCGGAAGATGAAAGAATTAGAACAAGGGTATTCGAGGATTACTCTAATCTCCATGCTATTGAAAATGCGGACTTTCTTATAACCTATACATGTGACGTAAGACCAACATTAGAAGAACAAAAAACATTAAAGAATTACGTTGCACGTGGAAACAGGTGGCTAGCTTTACATGGTACGAACTCTATACTGCAATTTTTATCTCCTACAGGACCTGTAGACAGTCCAAGAATTGCTCCTATAATGATGGAAACTTTAGGTTCTCAATTTATAGCACATCCTCCTATAGAACCCTATACAGTGACGGTTGCGGACCCTAACCATAAGCTAGTTGTAGGCGTTGAGCCATTTGATACGACAGATGAATTGTATCTAATGGATTTGCACGGAGATCTTCATGTTTTATTGGAGACTGAATACGGAGGTAAGGCAGAAGGTTTTGTGGAGGAAGATTGGCCAGATTCAAAATGGC
>DTRI01000345.1:0-1352 GCA_012966015.1 Flavobacteriales bacterium
CCGCGAACAGAATTAATCAACAGAAATTCCTTGACACTTGAAAGATCATTTAAATGAACCTTTCCCTCCTTAATTTTACCTCTATCAAGTAACCATTGCCGGTAGGTACCAGCGAGAAGACCACACCCTATCGGTGGTGTAAGCCACTTTCCATGAATTTTCATCACAACATTTGCAATACTGGTTTCCGTGACAAAGCCAGAGCTGTTCCAAAGCAGAACATCCTCACAATCCAAAACAGATTGAAGGGCGCGCTCATACACCCCCCGCCGAGTAGTTTTATGGTACAAGAACGGGTCGTCTGTACCAATAGGTTGGTTAGCCAATCTAATTCGATACTGATCTGCCCGGTGGAATTTAGAAACAGGTTGATATTCAAACCCCATCCGACCATCCTTGTGCTGGACAAGACGAATCCTATAGTCCGTACTGTCAAAGTTCTGCACCAGTGATTCAAGTTGTCTCTCAAGATCTTTCTGATTGAATTGAAACGAAAAATATTCTGCTGATTCGCGCAAACGCCGCATGTGATAATCAAACAAAAAAATACCTTCTGCTGGCCTCCATAGCATGGTTTCAAGCAAACTAAACTCCTCATTCTGTGGCGCCGAATCCAGAATTTTTGCTTTGGTGATGCACTCAGCATATTCCTCTTCGGGTTTGGAATCCCAAACAACACCGCTACCAACGCCATACACTGCCTCACTTGTGTGCTTATTAATAAGTACCGTTCGTATAGCTACATTGAATTGTGCTTGGCGTCCCGGAGCCAAATACCCAATAGCTCCTGTATATATCTCTCGCGGACTTTCTTCCAACTTATTAATTAGCTCCATACTAGAAACCTTCGGCGCCCCCGTTACTGATGCGCTGGGAAACAATGCTTGAAAAATATGAGCAATTGATACCTCAGTCCTAGCTCCAACCGTTGAGGTCATCTGCCAAACTGTTGGGTGACGTTCTACTGTGAACAGATTCGACACATCTATAGAGCCTGGTTCAGAAATACGACCAAGATCATTCCTAACCATGTCTGTAATCATTACATTTTCTGCGCGATTTTTTTTTGAATGGAAAAGCCAATCACCATATTCTTTATCGCCTTCAAAGGTCATACCACGCTTTGCAGTACCCTTCATGGGCTGACAACTCACTTCATGTCCGTTTAGCTTAAAAAAAGACTCTGGTGATGCCGACACAATCGCATAATCATTTGCATCCACATACGCTGCGTGGGGGGCGCTGGAAGCAATCCCTAGAAATAACAAAGAACCATATATCTCTATATCTCTGACAGTCCTCTTCTTCCTTCTAAAACAATATCTTATAGTCTCTCCAGGCCTATGAAATGC
>DTRI01000345.1:1362-2079 GCA_012966015.1 Flavobacteriales bacterium
CCCAAGAGCATCATGTACTCTTTCGGCATATTGACGGACCGTGTAATTAATTTGGTAAGTATTGCCAGCAACGATCTGGCTCTTGATTGTCTCCATCTTACGAAAATAACGTGACTGGTTTTCGCTCATACGCCATACCGGAGAATTAGGTTGCATGACCGCCTTTGCCCGAGGCAGTGAGGACACTCTTATGGGATCGAGAAATAATCCAAAGCAAAGTACCGGAAGTTTTTTTTGAGCTTTAGTCAGATAACGACTATCAAAACCCGAGGCAGCCTCATAGGTTAGATATCCTGCGGCGAATAAACCTTCCCGCTCTACGCGTCTCTCTGCTTCATCGAGAAGCCTTACAACCTCTGACGGATAACGAGTAGATAAAGTTTCCACGCAATTCTTAAAAACAAGCCATTCCTCCTTAATGGAGTCTCGCAACACAATTTGATTGAGCATGGAGGCGGGTCGTTCAGACATTCTGATAGGGAGAAAAGTAAAAGTAAATCACCACAAAAAACAACAATACTCCAACTACCAATAACAACCAAATTCCCTTCATCAGCAATATCGTCCTTTTAATACCAAACCAGGCAATCTTTCAAGCCTTTGAAAAACCTTACAAAAATATTGAAAAGTCCTTGCATTTCATAGGCCTGGAGAGACTATAAGATATTGTTTTAGAAGGAAAAAAAAGAAAAACCTACTTAAAGTCTCACCCCACCT
>DTRI01000346.1 GCA_012966015.1 Flavobacteriales bacterium
ACAGCTAACCACAAGATTAATCAAAAGAACCGTTAGAAAAACCCCTGCGAATCTTTGAAAACAGATATCTCTGTCGTGAAACAGCGACCTCCAAACCCTGAAAGGAAACCATACCCTAAAGGAAGCTTTTGCATTCATCGACGTCAGTTGTTTCGGTAATGCATGAATTATTTTAAGGATCATCACTCCTCATCGAATATGAATTAGGTGTACACCTAACCTGTTCAAAAGAATTTAAAGGTCCCGAAGTCCAATTTCCCTGCAAGACACGAGAAAACCCATTTTTTAGAACCTGAAAAACCTCCTTGCGTGTCACATTTTTTCCAAGACATTCGGACAAAGTAATAACTTTGTTGTTTAATATATCCATTGATCTATAGCGATTATCGTCTGTCACATATTTAAATAAAGAGTTCAAAAGTGTCCTGTCGAGATCAAGAAGTATTGAACCATGTTGAAGAAACGCCCCCTTTGTTCGCCGTTGGGCACTACCCACCAATTTGGCTCCCTGAACTTCTATTTCGAAATGATTGATACTGGATAAACATGAGGGGGAGTGAAAAGATCTCCTACCTTTATCTGTCTTCCTTCCAGAGGCCAAGGTAGCACCGCAGACGCCGATTTCCTTAAGCCCCTCAAGCAAGGCTTCAGCAATAGTTTCATAAGCACCCAACAATGAAGATGGGAATTTAGGATGCGGAATAGATGCCGCAAAGCTATAAGTTACTTCATGATTATGCAATAATGCCCTCCCTCCTGTTGGTCTACGCACTATCTGTATACCCAGTTCCCGACACCTATGAACATCGATTTCCTTGGCGAAATCTTGTGCATACCCAACTGTCAGCGTAGGCCGTTCCCAACTATATAGGCGAAGAGCTGGTGGGATGACACCTGATTCACAAGACGTCAAAACTGCTCTATCGATGGCCATGTTTGATTCACCGTCTTTAGGCTCGTCCTCTATCACTCGCCATTCATGCATAGTAAATCTAACCTTAAAAGTATTTGCCAAATGCCTAAAAAACCGACTTTTACTTTGACTCTCTACGCTGCACCTTGATAATATTTATTAAACTAATTATGACTCCTCACCCTAACCGCCAATAACGACCACCCGCACTTTACAAATTGTGAATCCGTATTTTAGTTATACTTTAAGATCGATCGTATTGATAAGTTTCCTGGCAGGAAGCTCGTTTACACTGCTTGCTTACGAAACATACCCAATTATGCCCGAAGTGGTGGAAGAATACCCTCACATGTTAAAATGCGACGCTGCATGTCACAAGGTCAAAAATATAACTCTAGCAAAAAAACATCGGACAATGCAGCCAGAATGCCAGCAATGCCACGTTGGAGTTGGCAGGCCCCCTCTTTCCCCACTTTCCTTACCTGAAAAAGTTTTCCTGTCAAGAGATTCTGCTATCATGATAAAACCTCAATCCAAATTCTCATTGCCTCTAACAAAAAAATACCCGATCTCGTATCCGTTGGCCGCCAACGAGAACATTAAGATACGAGAAGATATTCCCACGAATACAGGTTCAATGGTATTGATCCCTGGCGGCGAATTCATTATGGGTTCTAACGAAAGGTGGGACGATGAGGCTCCAGAGTATATCGAGTCAGTAGAGAAATTTTACATCGATGCTTACGAAGTAACTAACGCAGAATACGAAAAATTCACTTACGACACAAAGCGTGAAGTTCCCTATCATTGGTCTAACGGAAAAGTTCCAAAAAATAAAAAAAGCCACCCTGTGATTTATGTTAATTGGTACGATGCTGAGGAATATTGTAAATGGGAAGGGAAGCGGCTTCCTACTGAGCAAGAGTGGGAAAAAGCTGCCCGTGGCGAGAGCGGAAATATTTATCCATGGGGCAATACTTGGGCTATAGACAAATCAAATCACCCCTACAAAGGCTCTACAGACACAGAACCTGTTGGTTCTTATCCAAATGGAACAAGTCCTTATGGGTTATATGACATGTCTGGAAATGTATGGGAGTGGGTCGACAGTTTTTATCTTCCGCACCCAGGAAACAATATAAATCGTGGTGAATACGGTACAGA
>DTRI01000347.1 GCA_012966015.1 Flavobacteriales bacterium
TTTCCCAATCTACTTTTTTCTGCATATATCCCGCTTGAAATCCCGCTTTTATAGAAAACGACCTGTTCACATTGAAACGGTATGAGTAAAGTAAATTGGCTGTAGTTGTATTGAGGGTTCCCTCTCCAGCCCTATCTTGTAGAATAATGATACCCAATCCTCCTTGAAGGGCATCTACGTGCTGGTCATAGGAAGCGCTATACGTCACAAAAGTACCAGATAAGGCTGGCCACTCATTTCTATAATTCATAATAGCTCTTGGACACCTGGCCGTACCTGCAAATGCTGGATTCAGGTATAATGGATTTGCGTAAAACTGTGTGAACTGAGGATCCTGTGCGCTGGCAAACTCAGACCACCCAACCATCGCTACAAGAACTATCGCAAATAATGACTTTTTGGGCATACAACCGTATCTTAAAGTGGCTACAATGTTACGATAATAATTCACTTTTTTGTTGTTAATAGAGTAGCTAAGATACAATTTTTTGCTTTCTACCTCAACAAATGTAGAATAATTTTTAATTTTAAATATATGAATAAAGTAGTGATCATAGGAGGGGGGCTGGTTGGCTCGCTGCTAGCTATATTCCTTGCTAAAAGGGGATTTATTATAGATGTATATGAAAAGCGTCCTGACATGCGCAAATCTGATATCGCTGGTGGCAGATCTATAAATCTGGTAATATCAGATAGGGGATGGAAGGCTCTTAAGGCGGCGGGAATAGAAGCGGAAATTCAGAAGCTCTGTATACCCGTTCTCGGGAGGATGACTCATGACCTAGAGTCAAAGCAGACTTTTCTGCCTTATTCCAGGTTGAATAAGGCTATTTACTCGGTCTCACGAGGAGAGTTAAATGAGCGACTTATAACGTGTGCTGAAGCACACCAAAATGTCACCTTTTACTTTAATCATTCGTGCGAATCTGTTGATCATGTTTCTTCTACGGCGCACTTTTTGGACAACGAAAACAACAAAATTGAAATCCAGGGAAGCTTAATTTTTGGCGCTGACGGAGCTAATTCAAAAGTCCGTAAGTGCTTGCTTACAAAGAAAAACATAGCGGAATTTGGTGATCACAGCTATGCTTCTGAAGAACCAATCGATCATGGTTATAAGGAGCTCATCATCCCTGCCAACGCGGATGGAAGCTGGAAATTAGATAAAAATGCACTTCATATTTGGCCCCGCAAGCAATACATGCTGATGGCATTGGCGAATCTGGATGGTGGATTCACCTGTACCCTATTCTTTCCTTTTAAAGGCTCCCCATCCTTCGAATCAATTAAACGTGAAGAAGATTTAATGACCTTTTTCCACGAAACATTTCCGGATGCCGTTCCTCTCATGCCCACCCTGGTATCTGATTATTTTGACAATCCTTCATCGTCCTTGATGATCGTAAAGTGCTTTCCCTGGACGCATAAGGACAAGATTGCCCTAATTGGGGATGCGGCTCATGCCATAGTCCCATTTTATGGTGAGGGCATGAACTGTGGATTTGAAGATTGCAGGGTGCTGGATGAGCTGATAGAAGAACACGACAAAGATTGGACAAAAGTATTAAGTGCCTATCAACTATTGAGAAAGCCGAATGGAGATGCGATTGCCGACCTTTCACTGAGAAATTTCATTGAAATGCGTGACCTCGTAGCAGATCCAACTTTTTTACTGCGTAAAAAGATAGAATCAAAAATTTTTAAAAAGCACCCTGAGAAATGGGTGCCCCTCTATTCTCAGGTGAAGTTTAGTGACATACCGTACGCCGAAGCATTGGCAGAAGGTCTTAGGCAGGATAAGATTATGGAAAAAGTAATGAGCAGAAGCGGTATTGAGGAATCATGGGATTCAGACGAAGTCGAAAAGGAAATCGTCGAGCAGCTGTAACATCTTTTATTTTGTATTACAAGAATGGGTTATTGCTCTTTTCAAAACCAATATTTGTAGACTGACCGTGACCAGAATGCACGATGAAATCATCTCCCAAGGGAAGCAGTTTAGACACAATACTATCGATCAATAGTGCGTGATCTCCTCCCGGTAAATCTGTTCTTCCTATACTCAAATAGAACAGTACGTCGCCACCGATAATAAATTTTTGTTCTTTGTTGACGAACACCACATGCCCTGGCGCATGGCCTGGGGTGAATAGAATGTCTAGAGATGAATTACCAAATTCGATAACATCCCCCTCATGGAAGTAAAGAGAAGGAGCAGGCGGTGTGTCAACATTGGGTAACCCATACATTTGTGCAACTGTGCTTGTCGCTTCCAATACGCCAAGATCCTTTTCATGAATTTCTAATCCGAGTTTATACTTTTCGGCTAAAAATGCCAAACCGAAAACGTGGTCGATATGGCAGTGTGTATTAATCAATCTCCGCGGCAACAAGCTTTCCTCGTCAATAAACTCAATTAGCTCCTGCCTTTCGTGCTCCTCATAGCAGCCGGCGTCAATAATTACACATTCCTTACTTTCATCATAAAGAACGTAAGTATTCTCCTGAAAAGGGTTGAATTGGAAACACTTAATCTCAATCATGTCGCTTCAAACGTAGGCCATCTTTATAGAGGGTAAATGTACTTTATTTGGCTAAAATTAGTTATATCTTTGTCATCCGCAGAATTTTGCTTTGACCAACTATGCTACAGAGGAAAATCTCAATAATCTCTTTGCTAATACTTTCCATTTTGTATGGTGAGCAGCTGCATGCACAATTTTATAATGGATCTCAGCAAGATTTTGGTAAAAACCGTGTGCAGCACCGTGAATTTATTTGGTCATCCTATAAATTCAACCGTTTTGATATTTATTTCTATGCGGGGGGTATGGAAACTGCTATTTATACGGCCAATATTACGGATGAACTAATTGAAGAAACAGAAGACTACTTTGACTATATCTTAGAGGGGAAAGTTCAACTTATACTTTACAACAAACTCGGAGACCTCAAGCAGAGCAACATCGGTTTCACAAGTACTGAAGAGTACAATGTAGGTGGTGTGACCAGAATTGTCGGATCAAAGGTCTTTATCTATTTTGATGGAGATCACAACCATCTCGAACAACAAATAAAAGCCGGTATTGCCGATGTGCTCATAAGCCAAATGATGTATGGAGGAAGCTGGAAGGATCGTGTTAAAAACTCGACCTTGCTAACCTTACCCGAATGGTATATTGAAGGATTGATTTCGTTCTATTCAACGGGTTGGAACGAAGACATTCAAAATAAAGTAAAGGACGGAATTCTTTCCGGACGTTTTGAAAAATTCAATAGGTTGTCGGGCCGAGATGCAAAGCATGCAGGCCACTCCATTTGGAATTTCATTGTGGAGCGCTACGGGGAATCGCTCATTCCGAGTATCATTTATATGACCAAGGTGAGCAGAAATATAGAAAGCGGAATGTTATTCGTGCTTGGATCTTCATTGAAAAATCTAACTCGCGATTGGTTGAACTACTATGAGGACATCTATCATGGGCATGAAAATCTAAGTGCACCTATACATAGCAAACCTCTTTTGAAAAGATCTAAAACCAGCCGAGTCTACAGTCAGCTCAAGCTTAGTCCTGATGGAAAATATGCAGCGTTCGCAACCAATGAATTTGGCCGATACAAAGTGTGGGTATATGATTTCGAAAAGAATAGAGCGAAACCAATTATGAGATTTGGGTATAAAATAGATCGGATGACAGATTATTCATATCCGCTTCTCGCCTGGAATCCAAAATCTGAACTATTGTCAATTATTACGGAAAAAAAGGACAAGCTGCTCCTGACTTATTACTTTACTAAAAACAAGAAAAAAAATACCCGGCCGCTTCATAATTTCCAGAAGATTCTAGACTTTTCTTATTCGGATGATGGCAAGAAATTTATAATGTCGGCCGTTAATAATGGCCAGTCCGATATTTATGTATACCATATATCGAAGAATACACATGAGCAAATAACAGCCGATATATATGACGATTTTCAGCCTAGGTTTATCAATAACTCGGCTGATATTATATTTAGCTCAAACAGGACAATTGACACCTTGTATTTCAGCAATATGAGTGAAAAAGTTCATTTTCCGATAACGCTCGGAAAAAACAGAGACTTATTCCTGTATGATTATACGAACAAATCAAATATTCTAAAAAGAGTTACAAAAACGCCAAGCCTCGATGAAGCACAGCCAATCCAATACGAAGACAACCACATCTCCTATCTGGTGGATGAAAGTGGTATTCGCAATCGATATCTTGTTGAGTTCGACAGCGTAATCAGCCACATTGATACAATAGCTCACTATCGTTTCGTATCCAGCTCTACACAAATCACTAATTATAAGAGAAGCATCATAGAACATGATGCGGACTTGCAATCCAAGAAAAAAGCTGAGATCATTTATATAAACGGTAAGCATCTGCTTTTTGTGGGAAGCCTTTCTCTCGAAGAATCTAAAGCTAGAGGTGCGGAGTTAGAGAACAATAGCGTTTCATCACCTAACAAAATCCATTCGAATTCATCGAACCTAAACGTGGAAGTAAGTGACGATTCACAGCTGAAAAGAGATTCAGAGCTGCGGAAACAAAAGCAAATAGAGGAGTATTTCAAAGATGAAGATACAGAAGGCAAAATAGACATTGATAACTATATGTTTGAGGTGGAAAAAGAGAAGGCTGAGATAGATAGCGGTCATGAACAGGAATTAAACCAGAATGACAGCAGCTCTACCGAAAATGATGAGGTTGCCAGAGGCACTCCGATAATTCCTGATTCACTAATGACTGACGATTTTCAACCAAAAAAAGACAAGCTTGTTCGTGTAATTACCCAGCTCTTAAAACCGACAAGACAATGGAATTACAATACAGCTTTTTCTACAGATTATTTCATTAGTCAGCTGGACAATCGATACTTAAATTCTACTTATCAAAAATTTACGGGTGGTGGAGCCATATATACAAATCCAGGTTTGAATCTATTTTTTAAGATCGGTGTAAGCGACTTGCTGGATGACTTCCGTATAGCTGGTGGCGCCAGGTTGTCGAGTAATTTTAGCAACAATGAATACTTCTTAAGCTTCGAAAATTTAAAGAACCGGTTCGACAAACAGGTTGTTTTGCATCAGCAGTCCTTTTTAACTTTTAAAACTGATGGAACAGGCGTTAAGATACATACGTACGATGCAAGATATACAACTACCTACCCTTTTAATGAAGTCATGAGCCTCAAAGGATCTGCCATATTAAGGAACGACCGGAACGTTATTCTCTCAACAGACCGCATCACAGTACAAGAACCCAACACTTATGATACCTGGGGAGGACTCAAAGCAGAATTCATCTTTGACAATACAATCAGCCGAGGGTTAAACCTTTATAATGGAACCCGATACAAATTATTTTTTGAGTGGTATAAGCAGGTGGATAAAGCCGAAACAGACCTTTATGTTCTGGGATTAGACTTCCGGCATTATCAAAAAATTCACCGTGACCTCATTTGGGCCAACAGATTTGCCATCAGCAGTTCATTTGGCGATAATAAACTGATTTATTATTTAGGTGGAGTTGACGGTTGGCTTAAGCCTCAGTTCAATAACGATGTTGCCATTTCTCAGGATGAAGATTATGCGTACCAAACCCTTGCAACCAATATGCGAGGATTTTGGCAGAACATACGGAATGGAAATAGCTTTGCCGTTATTAACAGCGAACTGAGATTTCCAGTTTTCAAGTTTTTTATGAATCGACCGATGAAATCAGATTTCCTTAGAAATTTTCAAGTCTTGGCCTTTGGAGATATCGGTACCGCATGGACAGGTAAAACACCCTACTCTTCTGACAATTCATTTAATACGGACAACATTGAGAATGGACCAATAACTGTACGATTAACCCATGAGCGAGAACCCATTGTAGCTGGATATGGTATTGGCCTCAGAACCAGATTGTGGGGATACTTTATTAGAATTGACTATGCGAAAGGAATCCAGGACGGTATTTCCCAAAAAGGACTTTTCTATTGGTCTTTAAGCCTGGATTTTTGATCTTAACCAGCATTATTCACACTCCCAAGTATTGGATATAAAAAACAAAATAAAGGAACTTGCAGCCGAATACCTGGATGATATTATTGAGATTCGCAATGAACTTCACGCCAATCCCGAGCTCTCATTTGAGGAATACAATACATCAAAATATGTGGCTTCTGTACTCGATAAAGCCAATATCGCCTATGAATCCGGACTATTGAAAACTGGAATATTAGCGAATATAGATGGGAAAAGTGCGAAGGGTAAGACGATTGCATTGCGGGCAGAATTAGATGCCCTTCCTATTATTGAAGAAAATGATGTTGCTTACAAATCAAAAAATGAGGGTGTCATGCACGCCTGTGGCCACGATGTGCACATGGCTTCTATTCTTGGGGCAGCAAAAATTCTCAATGAAATAAACGATGAATGGAACGGAAAAGTGAAGGTGCTTTTCCAGCCTGGCGAGGAGAAACTTCCCGGTGGTGCGGCACAAATGATTGAGTCCGGAATCATTGAAAAAATGGACGCCACTTGCATGATGGCACATCACGTTATGCCCAGCATTGACGCAGGCAAAGTTGGATTTCGCGGAGGCATGTATATGGCTTCAGCAGACGAAATATTTATTACAGTGAAAGGAAAAGGAGGCCACGCGGCGCTTCCAAAACTCAATATTGACCCGATCCCCATCACCGCCGAAATCATCCTGGCTATGCAGAAAATTAAACCGGATAATACGGACATCCCCATGGTACTTTCAATAGGAAAAGTAACGGCTGCAGGAGCAACTAATGTGATTCCCAACGTGGTTGAGCTAGAGGGAACATTTAGGACTATGAATGAAGAATGGCGTGCTAAGGCGCATAAGCTTATCCAAAAGACCTGTAATGAAATCGCTGAAGGGCACAATGCCTCCTGTGAAATTGAGATCAAGAAAGGATATCCTTTTCTGCAGAATGATGAAGAACTTACAAGAGTATCTAAAAACCTGGCCATCGAATATTTAGGCACGGATAACGTAGAAGACCTTCCCCTACGCATGACAGCCGACGACTTTGCATCTTTTTCCCAACACATGCGAACCTGCTATTACAGGCTCGGAATCAGAAATGAAAGCAAGGGCATAATCTCAGGTGTTCATACACCTACTTTTGATATTGACGAGCAGGCACTAGAAACCGGAATGGGTCTAATTGCATGGCTTGTTTATAGCCAGCTCAGCAGTACTTAGAACTATCTTTTTCGGAGAAGAACATTTCCAGTGACCGATCGTACCCTTACGGTGTCATTTGCATCTTCCAACCCAATTGAGCTGAAGTCAATCTTGTTTTCAAAGGTAGCAGTTGAATCGTGTAGCCGCATTTCTCTGGCGGGAATTTTATTCGTTGATTCCATTCCGTAATTGGACATCAATTTCTCGATCAATATATCCTCTTCCATTGCGTCATAATCTACATAGGATGCATTACTCGAATAAATATGGCGATAACCCATCCCCATGCTTTCCATATACACCTCAACCTCTGACAACCAAGACCTACCCTAATCTTTTACAATTCTTATGAGAGCTTTCTTGCCGCCTGCCTCGGCCCGAATGAGGTAAACACCTGAAGCCAGGTTCTCAAAATTTATTTCAAATCTTCGGTCATTGACAAACTGATGTGAGGCCAAAACCTGACCCGTGACATTCACCACCGAAATGCTCATTTTTTCATAAACATCTCCGAAATCAATCGTTAAATAATTCGACACTGGGTTGGGGAAGATGGTAAGTGAAGCATTGAAGTCATTATGCAAAATTCCAGATAGGATTACGTTTATACACGCTGAAGTATCAACACATCCATTAAGGGTAAGAGCAACTTTGTAACTACCATCTGATGTAACTGTAAACAACTGGCCAATAGCGCCAAGTATGATATTGTTGGCACAATCCATCCACTGATACGTATCATTTGAAGCTGCAGCGGTTAGTATGTTACCAACCTGCGTAACTGATACATCAAGTGAGGTAATAGATAGCGTGGTAGTGACCGTGCTATCGCATCCATAAATCGAGGTCAGATTGCTGGTATGAACATTAGCAACAGTGGATACCACCCCGTCCGGGAAGGTATAGGAATCACCGGGGCACATGCCTACTGTTTCAGCAGACGTATAAGCCTGGTGAACGCTTAAATTCGTGGTAATAACACTGTCGCAACCCGCAGCTGTAACCAATGAGCTGATCTGAACGGTATCAACATTACCGGTACTCCCGTCAGGAAATGTATACAAATCTCCAATACAGATATCTACATTTTGGTTAACAGCTATAGTTGTATCTACTGTGAGATTGGTAGTGACATTACTATCGCACCCTCCTGTGCTTGTAAGATTACTGATGTGTACCGAAGTAATCGTGGAAGTAGTGCCATCAGGAAAAGTGTGTGTAGCTCCATTGCACATGCTAATATCTTCCGTAGTGAAGTAGGCAGAATCCTCCGTAAGTGTTGTGACAATTATACTATCACATCCTTTAATGCTTGTTAGCATACTCGTATGCACCGTAGCAGTTGTAGAGGTAAACCCATCCGGGAATGTATAGGTGGCACCGCCGCAAATACTCGCATCTTCAGCAAAATTATATACCGAGTCTATTGACAACGCAGTGATAATAATGCTGTCGCAACCGTTTGCGCCATTAAGTACACTTGTTTGTACTGTCGCCAGGGAATCTGATGAACCATCTGGAAAAGTGTACGTGCTGCCATCACAAATACTTGCACTTACATTAGCGGTTGATCCAAAAATTACTGTTAGAGCAGTTACGATTGCGCTATCACAACCATTGGCACCCGTGAAACTGCTGGTGTAAGTTGTATCGGTTGTGGACGTGCCACCATCTGGAAAAGTGTACGTGCTGCCATCACAAATACTTGCACTTACGTTAGCGGTTGATCCAAAAATTACTGTTAGAGCAGTTACGATTGTGCTATCACAACCATTGGCACCCGTGAAACTGCTGGTGTAAGTTGTATCGGTTGTGGACGTGCCTCCATCTGGAAAAGTGTACGTGCTGCCATCACAAATACTCGCATTTTCAGTTGTGCTGGAGCCTGTAATCACTGCTATACTACGACTTGCACAAGCTGCGGGAGTAATGCAACCACCCTCACCTCTAAGATAATAGGTTGTACTGATAGACGGTGAGACCACAATAGAACCTCCTGAACCAACTGCCGTTCCTCCACAACTACCACTATACCATTGCCATGCAGTAGCACTGTTTAAGTTTCCGACAGCTGTAAGTGTTACAGCACTGCCCTGGCAAACTGTGTCTGATGTTGAGGTAAGTGTTGGAACGTCGGGATCGGTACATGCTGTTGGTGTGACCGTGCAAATCTGCAGCCCCCAGGAATCCAGTGACCCCCCATCATTACCAACATTGTCAGCTACTGTCAATACCCATGTGCCTGTGGGTATCTCTCCATTAAATGATGCCAAAGACCCTTGCGGTTGATAGGTCCCTCCACCTACTGGAGGACAAGGCAATGCACCCGGTGTTGCCTGGTCGTCGAAGTTAACATCGAAGTTATTTTGATTTCCACATATCTGGTCTAGCAATATTACATCCGTACCCGACGGACTCTGTAATGTAAATGTCAAATCCTCAATCCAGGTGTGCGGACCCGCAAGGCTCACCACGTTCACATCCGTTATGGTATCTGTTAACGCTATCACCAAGTCTGAGGTAATAGTAGGCGTTCCCATGGATGAAATACTAACCGGCACGTCCGTACTCATTAAGGTGTTACAGTTGCTCGTTGTAAATGAAAAAGTTGAGGACACTGGCGCCGTACCACATTGGTTATAAACCGTAACATGCCAGAAGTATTCTGTATTTGATACCAGCAGTGAAGACAGATAACTATTGCTGGTGAGGCCAATTCCGCTGTCAGCTACGCTTGCGAAACCCGCATCGGTAGCAATTTGTATATCGTACAAAACTCCGATCCCGGCAATCAATGACCAGCTAAATGTAGTTGGCGTTGATACGCTTGTTGCACCATCTGTTGGCGAGGTAAGTGTAGCGGAAGAAGGTGTTCCATCGAGAATGTTTAGTGTAACCAAAACAGTTTTGGTGGTTGACAGCGCAGTGCCTGTAACGGTGATGTTATAAGTTCCTGTCATGGCTCCTGTAATGCCGGAAATTAACATTTGAACTGGTGTTCCATCGAAAATGGCTGTAGAAGGAGTAAATACAACTGTTGTTCCACCAGGCTGACCGCTTGCCGTAAACACAGTGGTTTCATTAAAACCCAAAAACGTATTATAAGTAAAATTATAGACCGCGTTATCAGGAGGACAGACGTCAACTGTCGTCGATGAAAAGTTCATCGCGAAATCTGATTCTATAATAGTTATGTCCGCGTCGTTGATATCAAAGAATATATTGCTGGCTCCCCGAACCATAATTCTTCCTGTTGTGGTAGCAGAACCTGTTGGCACGGTGATCGTAGTTGTACCATTATTTGTAACTCCCGATACCAGCGTGATTGGATAGTTGAATCCACCATCAGTTGACAGGAAAATATCCACATTGGGTGTATTAACAGCTCCTCCACTGGTGTTGGCCACGTTCCAGGTAATTGTTTCCGTAGCACCTGCGTTCCAGCTAGTTGCAGCATTCTGCGAGGTGACCTGGAAGGGTCCAGCACTTCCGATTACCGTTACCTGCATCAGGTCGTCGTGTGCCTGAGGGCCCCCAACATCATTGTCGCGGACCACAAATGAAAATTCCATGTTTCTCCCAACAGTAGGTGTCATCTCCCAGGTAGGTGATAAGTTTCCAGCAATTATATCCGTGATTTGCGGCATATACCTGTCCATGGAAGTAACGGGCAATTTAGCGCGATAAAGAGGCCCTTGCGTCCAGGTAGACTGGGGCGATCCATTGGAAGATGCCTGTTCGGGATCATTCTGTGACCAATTGTAAGTCAATGAACCCATACCGTCAGCATCTGTTGCGGAACCCTCAAGCACAAAGGCTGTCCCTTGAGGAATCGTGTAATCAAGCCCGGCATTTGCAACAGGAGGATTGTTGGTAAGGGAAGTCTGCATACCGCAAGTGCTATTGCCCGTCTGTATATTCTGTGTTATGTCTCGGATGTTTACGTAGTTAAAATGAGCATCACTGTTGTTCTGCACATTGGTTCCACAGATTCCTGCATATCCCATAATAGAACTTCCACTGGCAGGTTCCACCTCCGTCTGGCCGCTGCCACTTCTGCTGCATGTATTCATGGTATGATATCCTCCAAACTGATGTCCCATTTCATGGGCCACATAATCGATATCAAATGGGTCACCAACAGGATTGGAACCACCCGTGTATCCACTACCTTTATCGCCAGTGACGCACACACATGCAATGCATCCGGCATTACCACCACCACCGGTATTGAAGTTATGTCCAATATCGTAGTTGGCATTGCCAATCTTACTATCTATTTCCGTTTGCGTTGTGTTGTTCCATTCTGAAGACCATGGATCTGCAGAGGTATTTCCCCAATAGATAATTTGATCGTTATTCGATACCATCTGCATCGTTACCGAGAAATCTATTTCGTAAACGCCATTAACTCTGTTCATTGTCACAGTCATTGCAGCCATAATATCTGCGAGCTCCGTGCCTGAGTTAGCGAAGAAGTTTCCGTATTCTGCGGTACATGACAAGGCCAAACGAAAAGTGCGGAATATCTGATCATTGGCCGCTACTGGCTTTATGTTTCCTCCGCTGTTTTTCATCGCTGGCGGCGGTTGCACATTGCCCATCAGACATTGAAAATCTGAAGGGTCCTTGGTAATTGAGCTGCGATCATATACAATGTACTTCTTTCGGTCATTGGTATAAGGATCGATGTAACATGCTGGCCCAGTGCCAGAAAGTGTAAAGCAGTGAAGTCCATATTTGGTTATGCTAAACCGCATATAGGCCGTTGGGTCGTCGATTCCCTGCGCCACATAGGTTTTGATATTCGGGTATTTTGCCGCCAGGTCCGGGTGCATGATTGGTGACTCAAGCACTTTGAATTTTTGCAATTCACCATTCGAATTTGGAAAATCCAGGTAAGCATAGGTGGGTTGTGCACTCACGCCCCTGTGAGATATGCCTTTAAGCGAGGTCTTGAGCTGGTCTATATCAAGATCATAGAGTTTGTAGAACGCGGGGAGCGTATTTCGTTGTAACTTTTTGTTGTTGGCTATATAAGCTGTTACAGTTGTCCAGAGCACTGGAGATTGACTGTTGTTTTGTACCCCCGAAAACTGATTTTTCCCCTGGGCATCCGCATAATAGTTAGCGGTTAGCAACAGGAACAAGATGCTAAGCACCCTTGACAACATGAATCTCATGACCGATGAATTTATGACGTTGTTCTACATAATAACCTTGTCTTAGAACGTATTTGGGGGGTAAAAGGTTGTAATTAGACCTGAAATATACGAAAATGTAATGTGGAACGAAATTATTGCGAATTTGATTTGGTATTGTGCTTATGCGCATTCAGCAGCTCTCAATCATTTATTGTATCTATAACAAATTAGCCTCGAATGCACATATAATCATTCTTAATCCTAAGTGTCATTGCCTTAAAACACTCAATAAAAAGAAATTATTATGTATATTTTTAGCGCAAAAGTCTAAATAGAAAAATTGATCTAAACGATGCGTTTAAATTGGCAGGTTGCCTCGAAGAAGATAAATTCCGCACCATGCATATCTCTGGATCCGTATTTATATCTACGCTACACAGCATGGCACAAAATAACTCTATTAGAGAAATTTACGTATTGGCAAACGGGAATTTTTAAACTAAAAAATATATTTGTGAACGGGGTATGCTAGAGATATGAAGGATTTTTTCAAGATGGGGGAGGTGAAAAACACGGACGACAAAAAGTTGCACCTCAGCTCAGTTGTGCTAATAAACAATGACGAGACAGACCTGGTGGTTACCGAGCAGTTGATGTTGAATAGAGCTATCGTTGCAAAAGCACACAGAGAAAAAAATCTGCTAAACGCCTTGGAATTCACAAAAGCAATAATAAACATAAAAGACCTCCCGGAAATCATCCTATTGAACATAAAACTATTTGGCTTTGATGGGTTTGCCATCTTAAAGGAATTTACTAAATTCCCGAAACGGAAAACCTCTACTTGCAGTGTCGTGATACCAGGTACTTATTTTGAATTGGAACCTGAACTAATTAACCAAACCAAGAAGTACCCGATTGCAAGCAGACATCTTAAGAAATCTGGTGATGCAAAGGAGGAGTATAATTAAGTAATAAGTATATTCAAATCGGAATTGATCTTATTTGAACAGAAAGCGTTTGTAAATACATTGAAAAGATGCTCAATATTAAAAGTGTTATTCAACAATTAAGCGAAGAAGAATTCAAAGGCATTGCTGAAAAGCTAAAATCCGGGAAAGCGGATAAATTCTACACTTTACTCAATTATTACAGAACCAACAACATTCCGGATGACGTTATTATTCAGAAGCTGGATGTAACCTCAAATGCTTTTTATGTACTTAAATCCCGTTTATTCGAAAAAATTCAGGAGCATTTACTGGATAAACAGGTTGGCCCCAAAACAGATATTTTAAGAAAACTAGTGACAATCCCCAGTCTGTTGTTTGAAACACAGCCAGATATTTCGATAGCCATCTTAAAGAAACTGGAAAAGGACCTATTAGAAAATGATATGCCTTATGAATTAACCACAGTTTATAGCGCCCTGAAAAAGCTCCATCTGCATAGCGACAAGTATTATGAATATACGCAGTTGTATAACAAGCACGTGGCTTACACATTGTCTTTGGATAAGGCAGAGGATCTTGTTGCCGATTTTATAATAAATCTGGGCAATTATTATGGTTCGAGGGATGAAATGTTACTGGAGGTTTTTACGCTAATCAAAAAGGAGATGTCAAACCTTTCGCGACTATACGAATCACATCATTTGCAGGTGTTCAAGCATATCGTGGATGCCAGTACGGCAATTTTCCTGCCCCTTGAGGATACCTTAATAAATGATGATCCAATTGAAGACATATTGGATTCAGCAAATAAAATAATATCTCAATATCCAAAGGATAGCAAGTACCAATATATGGTAAATGTAATTGACTATTTATATTTTGAGTATTACAACAATTTGGGTCTACATAAGCAGGCTGATCAGTACTTTGGGTTGTTAAACGTTCGCATGCCTTCCTTTTTATATTACACACACTTTTGTGTAAGCTCCAAATTTCTCATATCAAAGGTGGAAAGGTACTTGCGCCTAAACATTGAAGATCAGCTCGTCGAAGAAAACGAGAAGTCTTTTGAGAAGCATAACTCCGACAAGCAGGATGTTCCCAATTATGTCAATTATGTTATATATGTGGCTGCTTCTAAGTACTACGCTGATAAGGCAGCCGATGCTTCAAAGTTGCTTTCTAACCTGCTCAATGACATCAGTTTTAAGAATCACGTTCATTTCGAAATAGAGATAAAGTTGTTTTTGGCATTAACGTATCTGTTTTGTGACAAATACGACCTGTCATGGACCTTGGTAAGAAATACAACAAGAAAAATTCGCGATATAAATAAAGACATGAGCTACGATAATGCTGTGGTTTTTGCAAGCATGTTACAAACTCAAAATTCACAAAAAGGCGACATAAAAGGGAAGCTGCTACAGCTAAGAAACAAATTTGAACTTTTAAACAACGGGCCAAAGCGAATGCTCTCCTTTTTGAAAATGGATGATCCCTTTATCGAACATTTGGCAAATGCTTGATTACCTAACCCTCTGGCACCTGATCTAGTGCCGTAAAACAGTGCGTTTCTGCATGAGTCAGACCTCCGTACAGGTGATCTGGCAGCACTTTCAAAACTTTACAAAAAACCTTCCTTTCGTTAGGTGGTAGGTTCGAGAATAGGGGGGCAGAGCACCGCTGCCTCCCTTATTTATTTGCGGTTCTCCAAACCTGATCGGTATAGTACTTTACCCATAACCGCAGTTTTTATGATATTCCTTTTACTTATCAAATTGTGAATGCTGCTTTTCAATTGTACGGGTGAGTACGCAGCCATCTTAAATCCATGTAAATCAACTTCCAATTCATCCCCAGGCTTTTCAATTTCCGACTCTAAATCAGGGAACACATCATCTATGACAGCTTGAACCTCAACCTCTTCAAGTTTGAACGGTATAGCCTTGAGGCCAATTGCCCCCTGTTATTTTATCAGACTTACACTGTTCATATCGCGAGACTGTCATTGGATTGTGTGTTTTTGTATCAGAACCTTATCTAACCTCAATGATAAAGCAATAAATATTCCCAATTTGAGAATGCATTCCCAATAAACAAAATAGTCCCAATAGTAGAATTATGTAAGTACTTGAACATCAGATATATAGCGAATGTGGCATAAGGTTTACAGCACTATGGTTGAACTTATTAAATCTATTACCTAAAACTACGAGCCATGAGAACTACCAACCAAAGAATTACAATACAAACTCCTTTCTTACATCTGAACAATTTCTGGTATAGTTGGTTTTTTTAAGGAGCCTCCACTGCTGAAGTTTGTAGCGTACAAACAAAACCTCGATATTATGAAAACAAATTTGGCATCATCTATTGTAGAAAGGTACTTGCGCCTAAGCATTACAGATCAGCTCGTCAAAGAAAACGAGAAGTCTTTTGAGAAGCATAACTCCGACAAGCAGAATATTCCTAATTATGTCAATTACATTATATATGTGGCTGCTTCTAAGTACTATGCTGATAAGGCAGCCGATGCTTCAAAGTTGCTTTCTAACCTGCTCAATGACATCAGTTTTAAGAATCACGTTCATTTCGAAATAGAGATAAAGTTGTTTTTGGCATTAACGTATCTGTTTTGTGACAAATATGACCTGTCATGGACCTTGGCAAGAAACACGACAAGAAAAATTCGCGATAAAGACATGAGCTACGATAATGCTGTGGTTTTTGCAAGCATGCTACAAACTCACAATTCACAAAAAGGCGACATAAAAGGGAAGCTGCTACAGCTTAGAAACAAATTTGAACTTTTAAACAAAGGGCCAAAGAGAATGCTCTCCTTTTTGAAAATGGATGATCCCTTTATCGAACATTTGGCAAATGCTTGATTACCTAACCCTCTGGCATACCTGATCTAGTGCGGTAAAACAGTGCGTTTCTGCATGAGTCAGAACTCCGTAAAGGTGATCTGGCAGCACTTTCAAAACTTTACAAAAAACCTTCCTTTCTTACATCTGAACAATTTCTGGTATAGTTGGTTTTTTTAAGGAGCCTCCTCTGCCGAAGTTTGTAGTGTACAAACAAAACCTCGATATTATGAAAACAAATTTGACATCATCTATAATTGCAGCAGCCATTATAAGTACAGCTGCATTCTCGCAAGATCCAGAGTTTACCCAGTTTTATGCCAACCCCGTTTATCTGAATCCAGCCTTTGCAGGGTCAGCACAATGCCCCAGGCTTACCCTAAACTATAGGAACCAATGGCCAGGTATTGAAAATGCTTTCCAAACTTATAGCGGTTCATATGACCAGTATATGAAAAAGCTTTCCGGCGGAATCGCTCTTCAGGTTGTACGTGATGGGTCTGGGAAAGGAACTTTTCAAACAACTTCAGTTGCTGCATCTTATGCTTACCATACACCATTAATTAAGAAGCTATCAATGAGTGCTGGTATTAAAGTTGGCTTCGTGCAAAAATCAATTGATTGGCAAGCCCTTACTTATGGAGATATGATTGACAAAAACAAAGGGTTTGTATATGAATCCAGTGAACAAGCCGGAGTAGATTCCAGGTCAAATATTGATCTCTCGGCGGGAGCAATGGTATTTTCCGAAAGAATATTTGTCGGTTTTGCCGTAAATCACCTTGCTCAACCCCAGATTGGATTAACAAACCAAGACGCAAGATTGATCAGAAGATATACCGGACACGCTGGTGTTACCATTCCAATTGGCGGTGATAATGTTAGCAATTTAAGCTTATCGCCAAATGTTCTATTTACTTCTCAAGACAATTTCAATCAATTGAATTTGGGTCTTTACGTGAAAAAAGGTTTACTAACAGCAGGTTTTTGGTATAGAAGCAACGACGCGATGATTGCACTTATCGGTATCCAAACAGCCAAATACAAAATCGGATATTCCTATGACATAACGCTATCCAAGCTCTCACAAAATTCAGCTGGAGCACATGAAGTGTCATTCACATTTCAATTTCCCTGCAAAACCAAGAAGAGAAAGTACACAGGTGAAAATTGCAAAGCACAAACGCAGCTTCCAGGAAAGAAAACAAAATTCAGCAAAATAACGTGCCCTTCATTCTAACAGGATTTACGATAGTTAATAACCGGGCAGTAGAAGCCCATAATTACATTTAAATGAACACTAACGAAATACTTCCTTCTGTACCATCACGCTATAGAGGTGACAAGGGAACAGCCCCTATTGAATATTCTGAGCAAGGAGTTAATATAAGGGAATCTGATTCCCGTGAAATTTATGAAACCCGGATAAAGCCGCCCTCTGCGAAACCTAAACAGCTGATGTCGGCAACTCTAAGCACCTACCCTAAACAAGACCGAAAGGCGAGGTCTTACGGCAAAAGCCTCGAGTTGATAGAGGCAGCCAAAGCCCTGGCAATGCTGGTTGGCAGTTTTCAACGAACTGTACATCCATTACGATGAGGCGCTAAAGAGCAGCATAATAGGTATGCTGCTAACCGGGCTGATGAAAGTGGTTCCTTGGGAATAAAATCATCTAAAGAAAAGAATAATGCTCCTATATCGAGCCTCCAGAAACATCAAAAACACCATTAATGCCAGACGATATCAATATAATGGCCCACCTCAAGGCATCAAAACAGGCGCAAAAGTTATTAACATCCAATATAAGAAAAGTGGCATGTGCATGCGTAACATGAGTTAAAAATATTGTTTACTTCGCATTGGATTCGATAAAAGCAAAATGGAACACGTTTCATGATTGATAAATTAAATATAACGGACGCCCAAATTCTTCTGGTTGGCAATCGCAAGGGGAACTTGCTGATATTGGAGGCCCTTCTTAAAAAGGAAGGCTACAAAACCAACAAAGCCTTATCCGGAGAAAACGCCTTAAAGAAATGCCTTAAAAACTCCTATGACCTATTTGTGTTGGATGTACAGATACCGAAAGTGAATGGCATTGAATTGGCTAACAACCTGAAGGCTGTCAGCCGTACCAGAAATATTCCTGTAATTTTTGTAACTACCCTCACCCAAAAGAGACATATAGTCAAGGGCTGGGAAAGCGGCGCTGTAGATTACTTGATAAAACCAGTTGATTCAGAACTCTTTAAACTAAAAGCAAAGGCCTTTATACACTTTCACCACGAGCAACTTCGGCTGCAGTTTCTAAAAGAAAACCTCGACAACATTGTTGAAAAAAGAACCGCCAAATTGAAAGCCAAAGAAAAGAAATATAAAGCAGTTGTCAAACAGTCACTTGAAGCAATTTGTATGTTAAATCCGAAAACGAAGCGAATCATTGAAGGGAATTCTGCCTTTTGTAAATACCTTGGGTATTCGGCCAAAGCCATAGAAAAATTATCTGTGTATGATATCACCGTAAGTAATAAAGCCAACGTTGATTTTAATATTAAGCAGGTTTTACAAACCGGCAGTGCGGATGTGGGGGAGCGCCAATGGCGCAAAAAAAACGGCGATTATATAACCGTGCTTGTTTCTGCAAGCACAATACGGCAGGGAAATGATGACATTATAGTGCTTACGGCGCGGGATATTACATCGCAAAAGCAGATAGAAAAAGAGCTTCAGATGAGAAATCATGAACTAGACACTTTTGTATACAAAGCCTCGCATGACTTAAGGTCACCTTTGGCTTCTACGCTGGGGTTGATCAACCTGGGTCGGAAAGAAATCAAGGATAAGGATGGGCTTAAGTACCTAGACCTAATTCATAAATCCATGTATAAACTGGATGAGATTCTGGAAGACCTAACCCAGCTGACTATTATCAGACAAGGGAAAACAGAGACTAAACCTATTAAGGTGACTCCTTTCATAGCAAATATTGTTCAGGCCTTTGAACGGGATCCCAAATTCGCCGGAATAGATATTCGAATCAAAAGCAAGCTAAAGCGTCCGCTTAACAGTGATCCGCGTTTGCTAAAAACTATTTTGCGAAATATTACAGAAAATGCTATCAAATACCGAAAGCACAATTCGAAAAGTTCTTACATTTATATTTCAGTTGGAAGCAATCACAAGGAAGATATTATCCGAATCGCGGATAATGGGATGGGTATACGAAAAACGCATCAAAAGAACATTTTCAATATGTTCTTTAGAGCTACAGAAACGTCTAAAGGAACTGGTCTGGGATTATACATTGTGAAAAATGCGGTCGAAAAACTGCGTGGAAGAATTGAAGTAATTAGTAAAGAGAAAACAGGAACAACATTTAACTTATATTTGCCCAAACAATAAACAGAAATGCCATGAATGCAAAAAAACCTACCGCTCGATTCGAAACGGCAATGTTAATAGATGACAATGAAATTGATAATTTGATCAACGAAAAGATGCTTGAAGGTACCAATTTTGCAGAACGTATTTATGTTTATACAAGTGGGAAAAGCGCTTTGGAATATTTACAAAACTTGCAACGGGACAAGATCTTGGAAGAAAAATTAATTCCCGATGTGATTTTTCTGGATATCAATATGCCGTTAATGGATGGGTTCCAATTTCTGGATGAGTTTGACAAGTTGGAAAAAGTCATTGCCAAAAAAAGCAAAATTGTAATGCTCACAACTTCGATCAACCCTTCTGATAGGGAGCTTTCTGATAGTAATAAATATGTACTGTCATTTATAAATAAACCCTTAACACAGGATTACCTGGAAGAAGTTAAATGATTACCACATAAATCACCAATAACGCCAATATTGAAATAACGATTAACAGGAGTTATGAAAAGAGAAGTTGGTAAAAGGAGAAATCAACTTTAATTATGAACAAGCCCGGAAACAAGATCCTACGTAATGTGCTTTCACAAAGCAAATCAGGAAGCAATATAAAAATAATTCATAAAATTTAAACTTATGTATGGATTAGTAAACAAAGCAGTTCAAGGCCTCATTGCCAAAGAATTTGGTGAGGAAAAGTGGAACGAAATAAAAACAAAGGCAGGATTTGAAGATGAGATTTTTGTTAGCATGCAAAAGTATGATGACAGCATCACCTATAATCTGGTTGGAGCCGCCAGTGAGATATTAAATGTAAGCGGAGAGAATTTACTGGAAGCATTCGGAGAGTATTGGGTTCTTTATACAGCTGAAGAGGGTTATGGAGAAATGCTCGATATGGCGGGTAGCACTTTTGTAGAATTTCTGGGTAACCTGAATAATTTACACATGCGCGTTGGAGATGTTATGCCTGACCTTGAACCGCCATCATTTGACGTCGAAACAATTTCCGAATGCGAATTGAGGCTTTATTACAGTTCAAAACGGGAAGGATTGAATCCTATGGTCTTAGGACTGGTTAAGGGTTTAGGTAAGAGGTTTGATGTGAAGGACCTAAGTGTTGTACTTGAAGAAACGAATGTGGAAGGCGAAATATTGAAAAACACTTTTAAAGTATCCTGGGGAAACAATCAGGCTTAATCTTAACGCACACATGAAGCCCCTGTTCACAAATGATCAGATTAAGAAGCTGTTTCCTTTTCATATTGTAATAAACGGGCATTTAGAAATTCTACAAACAGGAAAGCTCATAAACAGATTGTTATCAATAAATCTGACGAATGAAGCGTTACTAGAGCATTTTGTAATTGAGGGAATAACAGGCGAGCTGAGCTTTGACAGGCTTCTTCAAAGCTGTGATAAATTGATCTACCTGAAATCTCTGAAGGGAAAAATTGTTTTAAAAGGAGCATTTTACGAATCCGCTGACCGTGAGCAGCTCATCTTCATTGGTAATATCCAGCCCACTTACCTACTCCAACATCACAAGAAAAAAGTTAAGCTAAAAGATATTCCGGCCTACGACTCATTCCACGATTTGTTGTTTAGCTATAACGCCAATACCAAAGCCTATGAAGAGCTGCAATTTCTGTTAAAAAAATCCGTCGATGAAATACGATTGACAAAATCACTGACGGAAGATATCAGAGAATCTGAAAGGCGTTATCATGATTTTATTGAACACAGCCAGGAAGGTATCTGGAGAATGGATTTTACACCCCCTCTTGTTATCAAAGCTCCTACGGGCAAATTGGCAAAGCAACTGTTGTATAAAGGCGAGATTGTGGAATGTAATGATGTAATGGCAAAGATGTATGGGTATAAGAACGCCAAGCAATTTCATGGAAAGCGGTTAATTGATATGTATGGCCCTGCTACCAATGGAGACAGGAAAAGAGCATTGCAGCGCGTGGTAAATTTCATACAAAATGATTTTCGGGATAAGGAAATCGTCTCCAAAGAAAATAATAAAAAAGGTAAACTCCTCCACATGTCCAACAGTACAGTTGGCCATATTGAAAACGGAAAACTGGGGATACTATGGGGTGTACAGCGAAATGTTACAAAACAAGTCCTCGCACAGTTAGCATTGAAAGAAAGTGAAGAAAAATACCAGAACCTATATGACCACGCTCCTGATATGTTTTTCTCATTCGATGTTGCTACTAAAACTATTATAAAGTGCAATCATGCATTAAACAAAACTCTTGGCTACTTAAAAAAAGAGATCATCGGGAAATCATATTTAAAGCTGTATCACCCTGATAGCCGCCAAACGGTAGAAGAACTGACTCAAACGCTTATCAGAAAAGGTAAAATAAGCAATCCCGAGCTGAAGCTAAAAAAGAAAGACGGAAGCACGATGTTCGTCAGCTTAAATGCATCGGCGACATACGAAGGTGATGAAAGAATAGTGACCAATTGCATATGGAGAGATATTACCGAAAAGAAAAAAGCAGAAGAAATAATATTACATAGTGAAGATAGGTACCGTTCGCTGGTTGAAAATATGAATGACGGCATGATGCAGGTGGATAACGACGAGACCATTGAATACGTGAACCACCAGTTTTGTGAGTTGTTGGGATATAAGAGAAAGGAGCTTATCGGCCAAAATGCAAGGGCGCTCCTGTCAGTAAGTAAGGAAGAGGGTAAGGAAATGCGTAAAAAGGTCCGTGAAAGGCGAAAAGGGATTAGTGGCACGTATGAAATGCAGGTCAGGAAGAAAAGCGGAGAAATCATTTGGATAAATGTCAGCGGCGCTCCTGTACGTGATAGTAAAGGAAAAGTTGTTGGTTCAATTGGCATCAATGCCGATATCACTCAAAGAAAGAAGATCGAATCTCAGATTAAGAGTTTGGCCCGTTTCCCAGGTGAGAATCCTTTACCTGTGCTTCGCTTCTCCATTGATCAGCGAGACTTTATTTACCGCAATAATCCGGGAGAAACAATTACCCGCCACCTTAGTCTCAAGAAGAATGCCTTACTAAAAAAACACTGGGAGAAGCTCTTTGACAAAGCACATAACAACAATGAAACTATCCAGGAGGAATTAAAGGTTAACAATGTTGTATTTATGTGCAACATTGTACCTATTCAAGACTCTAATTATGTAAACGTTTACATGTCCGATGTTACGGAAGAAAGAGTGGCAGAGGAAGAATTGAAGAAAAGCGAGCAAAGATTTCGAAATCTCTTCGAGCATGGCAGTGATGCGGTACTTATTTTAGAACCCAACACAGGAAATATTCTTGGCGCCAATAAACTTGCAGCAAAACAACTGGGCTATACCAAAGAAGAGTTGTTGAAAATGGATGCAGCAGATATTTCCGATAAAGACGCTAGCAAAAGTGCAAGACCCTTTATTGATCAACTTGGGAAAGAACATTATGGTGCAATATTTGAGCTCGTACACAAAAGAAAAGACGGGACATTATTCCCGGTTGAGATCAGCACCCGTTTGATAGAATTTGACGGAAGGCCGGTTTTTCAAAGTTTTGTC
>DTRI01000348.1 GCA_012966015.1 Flavobacteriales bacterium
GGGTATAAAAAACAAATGGGTATAAAAACAAACAATGGGCATAAAAAAAGAAGATGACGCTTCTGAGGGGAAGATGGCAATTTTAAAATGAGTGAAACCATGAGAAAAAAAGAGAACTTTAAAATATTAATAGTAGACGATGATCCACAGCTCTGTAGAATGCTTTCAAGCTATCTTGGCAAGGTGCATTACGAAGACATCAATATAGAGGTGAAGTGCTTTGAAACAGGAGAAGAGTGCCTGACAGAATTGAACAGTAGCCCCGATGTAATTGTGCTGGATTATTACTTGAATAGTGAAGTTCCAAATGCAAAGAGCGGATTACAAATTCTGAAGGAGATTAGAGCGCGAAATCGCGCTATACCTGTGTTTGTGCTTTCTAGCCAGTCACAGATGGTGATTACCGCAGAAATGTTAAAAGCAGGAGCCAATGAATATGTGGTTAAGGACAACGCTACATCTATGCGGGTTGCCGGGCTGGTCCAAAAGACAATTAACGACAAGGTTCATAAACGCAAAGTAGTTTCACGATGGTGGCTTGCTGCAGCATTGTTTATTGCGGCATTGCTAGTGATGGCGGTAAAGTCTAACACATAGAAGATTATTGTACAAGTTATATATAATCAAGCATCAGCAAAAGTGGGTACTCCTTCCCGCTGTTTTTAACCTTCTTCTTCTATTTGCCGTATCAAGAAAGTCATAGAGTTCGTTAACACTCACAGGTGGGAGGAGTGATTTATACTTCAAACGATAGAAATTTCTTCATTTCCTGATACAATATATTCTCATCAATTGGTTTGCTTACATAACCGTTTATGCCAGATGCCAGGTAGTATTCCTTGTCACCTTTAATTGCATTCGCTGTAAGTGCAATAATTGGAATCTTGTTATAGTCTTTTTGACTTTTTCTAATGATTTCAGTAGCTTTTATTCCGCCCATTACAGGCATTTGAATATCCATTAATATTAAATCATAACCATTATCCTCGAGTAAAGAAATTGCCTCTTTCCCATTACTGGCAACATCAGAAGAAATACCCATATTGGAAAGCGTGTTTTGAAGAAGATATTGGTTAAGCTCATAATCTTCAGCTATCAGCACATGTGCCTTGGTCTGAACGGGAATTTTCAAGTCGTTTTTCTTTACGGATGCCATTTTTTCTTCAATACCTGGTTGGAAGGGTATTTCAAAATAAAAAGTGGTTCCAACCCCCTTGGTACTATCAAACCAAATTCGACCCTTCATCACCTCAATTAGGTGCTTTACAATTGATAAGCCTAAACCAGTTCCAATAGTGTTTTTTTTCACTTCATCTCTGTGATGAACCCGTTTAAAAGCATTGAAAACCTCATCTTGAGCGCCCTCAATTATTCCTATTCCCGTATCACTAACAGAACATTGAAACAAAATTCCCTCCCCCTCTTCTAAGCATTCACTCTTAACTATTATAGATCCTTGCTGCGTATATTTTATTGCATTGTTGATGATGTTCGTTAAGATTTGTTTCACTCTATAATAATCTCCATACACAATTTGGTGGCTCTTTATTTCAGATTTAAAGTCAAAGTATACTTGATCGGATACTTTAGGTGTCAACGAATGACAAACACTATTCACCGCTTTGTTTAAGTTAAAATGTTCGTATTCTAATCCTATCTCCCCCGATTCAATTTTGCTAAAGTCTAGAATGTCATTAATTAGGACCAATATGCTGTCTGACGCATCCAGTACATGATTAATATTTGTTATATTAATTTCTTTCTTGATATTTTGTTGCAACAATTTAGAAAATCCAATGATGGCACTTAGTGGCGTTCTTAAGTCATGACTCATGTTGGCCAAAAATGACCTTTGCATTACTGTATTGTTTTGAGCAATTTCAAGCTCCACGGCTTTCTTTGCTTCACTTATTGTCGAATTCTCAATCAATCTGATGAGCCAAAACAAGATAGCAGCAATTATGATTATAGAAACCAAGGACATCAGAGCCAATTTGTTTCTAAGATCTAACGCCATTCTCATAAAAGTGCTTGTTCTGTATGACACTGAAACATAACCTATCAAAGCGTAGCCTTCATCATACACCTTTGCTGTGGTAATAAGCAGATTATCAAATCCTTGATATCCATATTTTCTGAAGTTATCCGGAACCGGGGTCTTAATATTGCCCACGATCCTAGTTCTATTGCTATGGTAGAATGCAATTCCCGCAAGATCTTCATCACTTTTAAAATACCGAAGGGTTCTTTTGCCTAGAGAAAGGGTGTCATCCAGGACCAAATCAACTTTGCTTTCAGTTGAAAGAGCTTGGAGGATAAGATGCGATCTTAATTTTAATCCGTCTTCCAGGCTAGTTTTATGTTGGGCAAGCAAAAAGTCAATACCAATAAAAAAAACTAAGGACAGTGTTAAGAGAATTAGGGACGTTAAAAGGTACCTGTTACTAGGAAGGTATTTTTGTATCAATGGCATTTTTATCATGAACAGCTTTCTGAAATTGTTTTGTAGTATTTGTTAGCATGTAATTTGCGTATTATTACATCTCTCTCTTCACTACTGTGATACATCGATCTAATTAAAGAAAAAATAGACTTGTACTGATCGAAATCCAGCGCTTTTAACGGATATTGTATTGCAATGAGTTCTTCGAATACACGTTTAATATATTCCTTTCGAACAGAAAAGTCTTTAATTCCTGGAATCGATTTTAATTCCAGCAGAATTCTATTTGCAATTAGCAGGGTTAAATATTCCTTGGATTCTTGAGTTTCGCGGTTACTGATAGCTAAAGCATAATTATCAAATAGGACCAGCTGAATAGAGCAATCATTGACCAGCTCTTGTTTCACTTCATTATTTAGCAGTTCAGCTTTTTGCCAATCTGCAATATCGATAAGCTCGATGAGCTTAGCCCACACAGCGCCCATATTGAGGTCTAGGCGTTGGCCCCTATCAATCTCTTGGGCTGATGATAGAGGAGAACAAGCTAAAAGCCATATAATGAATAGTAGATTTCTCAAGGGTTAAAAATTAGCTGATACGCGAATGATCAGCCTATCGTTGTCCAGTTTATTAGCTGATTCCGTTAGCAGGTTATAATCAGCACTAATATAAAAGCTTTCATTCAAATGAATGTTGAAACCAAATGAAATACTTGTAAACTCTTCTTCTCCTGAATTCAAAAGATGAAACAATCCAATGCTGCCATAGTCATATCGAATTTTGGGCACGACAGATTTTAACCCCTTCATTTTTTTTAGCATGAGCTCATAACTTAACTCAGACATGAATCCAAAATTTGCGGTATTAATGCTCAAATTATCCGATTTATAAGTGCGGGCCGTCGAAATTAAATATGAACGGAGTTTTAAGTTTTCCCATTTAAATATAAGATCCATCCCCATCGATTGGAATGCATTATCATAATGAAGCGCAAAACTATCAGAAATTGCAGTATCTCCATCCATAAGGCTTCCTTGAGCAAAACTGAAGCCAACATTTAATTTGTCTTTTAAGTAGGGAAATACACTTACTCGGGCACTAATGGTTTGATTGTCGTTGAGATCAACGGCTTGATAGCCTGAAATATCCCATGCATTATACCCGTTTCCTATTGACACAACATAATTAACACCTACTTTTTTCTTTTGGCCGAAATAACCATCTATTCTAATACCCTTTTCGTTGTAATGAGTGGGATATGCACTTGATGCATAAGGGATTATGGTAAATAAGTTTTGAGCACCAAGCCAATCATTATTATGAATTCCAAATGGATTCCAAAATGTACCCACAGAAACGTTAGCCAGATTTTTGAATAATTTGAATTTTACGTTTGCCTCCGTTAAAACAAACGTAAGGCCTCCTGGGCCCGCAGCACCTTTCCCTGAGGGATCGGTAACTAAATGTATTTCCATGAGTAGCGATGTTTTTTCGGAAATTTCTGAACTAATCCAAAGGGCTTCGTCAGTTTGAAAGGAGTTTTTATTAGTATTAGGAATTAGCACCTGACCTGGCATTCCCATTGCATTCATATGGCCCAAAGTCCATTCTTTGCTCTCGCCTCCAAATACGGCATTTACATAACCGTGCAATGAAAAGAATGAAGTTGGATCAATATAATTACCTCCGGGTATTTTCCATTGATATATGTTTTCATATAGTTCTTGACCGTTCATATTCATGCTACTTAAAAGTGCAAGACAAATAATGACTATGTTTTTTTTCATGATTTCATGATTGTTTTAATGGGTTTCACTTATTGTTGATTAATGTAATGTGTTAGTAGTCCAATTATATGCCAAGTACCATAACGGGCTGACAAACAGGGCGTTGGTGATAAAGGCAGTAGTGTCAATTATCAAATTGCAACACAATTTCCCAAAATGGGAAGCGTCTCTGTTTCTATTTATTAAAGATATGATGAATTAGCCGTTTAACCGAATAAATCTACTGGCTGTATTGTCTGCTTAAAGACAATTCACTAATTAATTAAATAGTTGCTTAGGATTATGCCCTTAATGACAATGACTGTGTTTTTCAAAACTGAAAGAGGAAGAGTTAGAATAAATCCTTGAATCTCAACACCAACACTCTACTTAGAGCCCAAGTGTTGAAAAATATAAGCAAAGACATGCTTTGCCTTGCTCTTCTATCTGTACATCGGGAAACCCCCTTACAATATGAGGAACCTGCAATACCTTCAGGCCTTTCCTTACTGGGTTTGAGCTTGAAGTAATGTGCCCAATCGCTGCTTTATTAATGCTGGTTCTAACCTTTCAATTTGTCAATTACCACGTTGAGCAATCGTCTTTGATTTCGTTTCACATCATTCAGTCATTCCTTAATCAGCTACATCCAACTCCAGGACTTATGCTCAAATAGTTCATTCATAATCGTCTTAATCCTCTGAATGGTGTAGGCACTTTTTATGATGTAATCCTCAGCGCCAAATTTTATGCAATCCATCATATATTCAATGTTCGGAGCCGAAGAGAGCATAATTATAGGCACATCGGGTTCACATCGTTTAATGAGCATCAAAGCTTCCCACCCACTTTTATTACCTGTTTCCTCACTATCCAGAAAATAATCCAGAATAATCAAGTCAGGCCGTTTCTTTAGGGCGTCCATACAAAGTTCTGCAGAATCGTATAATTCCAAATCTACACTTAGCTCTTTTTGAAGGTGTTTCGCTAAATAAGCCCTATATAGCGGATCATCGTCTACTACAAATACAGTAAGTTTTTTGGCGTATTCCATATCATGTTATTTTATGCAGCTTGTTTTAAAATTGTAACACCATATTTCAAAAGTATGGCCTCCAAAGCTTCCCTGGTAATTGAAATACTATAGTTCATTCGGAGATATCGAATTATTATGGCCATACTTTTCCCTTTCTTTGAATTCATTATCAAGGTATTTTTAATCAAACATTTCATATCTCTTCGTGATTTTGTCTTATTACTAACAGCGATTCATTTACAATCAAGTTAATTACCAACAGCGTCTTTGAGCCGCAATTTTTCTACACATTTATCGGACTCGTTCCTACAGTCTAATAATTTTGAATAGCGATTTACCAGCACCTGCATCTGCCTGAACATTCGAATAAATATGATCAACAGTGAAAACGAATGGTGCAAGTGGTCGAACCCTATTACTAATTCTCATATTTGAGTTGGTTTAATCTCTAGTTTCTGTTTAAACTTAACTAACATGATTCGAAATTTGTGCCGTACATCTGAAATGGCCGTAATGGATTGATAATCAGCGGGATATAAATAAATTGGGTATGCCCTTATTTCCTAATTTGGGAATGCTATTCCCATAATACGGCTCATTCAGCTCTTCTCCAAAGGGCGGATAGTTCCCCCTTTATAGATGGTAAAAGCCCAAGGGAATCGCATAAATTAATAAAGAAAAAGCAAAAAAGGATAAACTAAGGAGTGTAGTTTTCTTCTGTTTATTTTCCAGCTTCAATTCACCCCATCTCTGCGAGTGCGCAGCCCGGCGGCGATGACATCAATATTAGAAGATGTTGAGCGCGTTGAAAACATGATTATTATCATGAGAATGAATACCTTTAGTACTGGAAATGCTTTTCGTAATTGAAGCTACTCCCTACCTTGCAACATTCGATAAATGGTGCTCTTGCCAATGTTTAATTTCTTTGCAACCAATAGAACATCGTTGTTGTTCTGTTCCAAGTGGTATATGACAATGTTGCGCGTATATTCTTTTAGAGAAAGCCCTTCATTGAAAATACTGTTTAACGAGCTGGCCGAATGAAATTGTATGTGCATGGGCTCTATTTGACTGCCATCTGCCAGCACTGCTGCAAGATCCATCACAGCCTTTAACTCCCGAATATTTCCAGGAAAGGGATACTCTTTAAGTTTCGAGCAGGCTTCTTCGCTCAAAACCAATTCTGCTGTGTCACTTTCCTTAGAATATTGCCCAAGAAAATGTTTCGCCAAAATTAATTGATCATTATCCCGGTTTCGGAGCGGCTCCAAATGAATTGGAAGTCCTAGTAGACGATAATATAAATCCTCCCGGAAATTACCTTTTCGAACCTCTTCTCCTAGATCTCTATGAGTTGCGACAATGAGGCGGATATCCAACTTAACCTCCTCAGCTCCGCCAATACGCGTAAGTTCACTTTCTTGAATCGCTCTTAAAATTTTGGCTTGCATGGCCATGTCCATTTCGCCTATCTCATCCAGGAAAAGCGTCCCTTTTTGAGCAAGCTCAAACTTCCCAATTCGCCTATTTGATGCACCTGTAAAGGCGCCTTTTTCATGCCCGAACAACTCACTCTCCAACAGCTCCTTTGGGATTGCAGCAACATTAACAGGTACAAAGGGCTGATTCTTTCTGCTGGAATTATAGTGAATACACTTGGCCACCACCTCCTTACCCGTACCGGTTTCCCCAGTTATTGAGACCGTTATCTTGCTGCCTGCCGCCATTTCCATCAGCTGGTAACATTCTTTTATCGCTTTGCTTTCACCGATTATTTTTTTACTGAAGTCGTGCTTTGAAACGATAACGTTTCGTAACGAGTTTACCTCTTTGCGTAGGGTGACATTCTCACAGATGATGTTCACCTCATTCAAGAGATTTTGCCTTGTTTCCTCGCTTTTAGTGATATATGCGTGAGCACCTTGTTTAAGTAATGCTATTGCCGTGGCTACATCCTCCTGGCCTGATATAATAATAACCGGCACATCTGGCAATTCTTGTTTAATACGCTTTAACGCTTCATCACCTTTCATGTCTGGCAATGAATAATCTAGTGTGATTACAGCTGGATTCTCATTCAATGATTTCAACATCTCACCCGCCGTTACGAATATCCTTACTTCGTGATCAGGATTTAACAAAAGCTGATGTTCTAACCACTTACTGTAGAACTCATCATCCTCAACGATAAATATATTAACTGGCACTTCTCTATAATATTGGTATTCCCAAAATGGAAATAGTTCCTAATAAAAGACAACATTACGAATAAAAACCTGAAAAGTTACCCTGTCACCTGAACAACCATGGCAGTATCTTCAAC
The DNA here is from genome assembly GCA_012966015.1 of Flavobacteriales bacterium. Classification (GTDB taxonomy): domain Bacteria; phylum Bacteroidota; class Bacteroidia; order NORP154; family NORP154; genus NORP154. The sequence continues at coordinate 7,572 of DTRI01000348.1, forward strand.
TATGCAGTTTTACTTTTTGTTCTTCAATTGCTTCATCTTCGACCTTTTCAAACAAAAGCGCTGGTTTATTAATTTGATGCCCGGCCTTCAGGTTATCCACCTTTGTGCCATTTTCCCAACCTAACTTGTCAAGGTTGAGCATATTCCGAAGCTTTTGACTGGTAAATGGGAGAAATGGTTCGAGCACTATGGTTAGATTGGCGCAAATTTGTAAGGCTGTATTGAGAATTGCTCTTACAGCATCCTCATCTGTCTTGATCAATTTCCATGGCTCCGTTTCCGCAAGAAATTGATTGCCCATTCGAGCCAAATCTATAGCGTGGCCAAGCGCTTCTCTAAATCTGTAGTTTTCGATGGATTCTCCCACTTTATTAGGAACATTTGCAATGGAATCCGTAACGGAATTATACTGCTGATTTGCAATTTCAGGAACTATACCATCATAATACTTGTGTGTCAGTACCAGTGTTCTGTTTACAAAATTTCCCAATATGGCAACCAATTCATTATTACATCGTGCCTGGTAATCCTTCCATGTAAACTCGCTATCCTTAGTTTCAGGTGCTATTGAGCACAGCACATATCTCAGCTCATCTTTCTTCTCTGGAAAATCTTCCAGGTATTCATGAAGCCAAACAGCCCAATTTCTAGAAGTAGAGACCTTTCGCCCTTCGATGTTGAGAAATTCATTTGCCGGCACATTATCCGGTAAGATGTAGTCTCCATGTGCTTTTAGAATGATTGGAAAAATAATGCTGTGAAAGACGATATTGTCCTTCCCGATGAAGTGCACCAATTTAGTATCCTCTTTTTTCCAGTAATCCTCCCAATTTTTGTCGTTATCTATAGCCCATTGCTTAGTCGCTGAAATATATCCAATGGGCGCATCCAGCCATACGTATAAGACTTTGCCTTCCGCCTCTTCCAACGGTACTTTCACACCCCAGGATAAATCGCGCGTCATGGCCCTCGGGTTCAATCCACCTTCTATCCATGACTTGCACTGGCCGTAAACATTTGTTTTCCAATCAGCCTTATGACCATCAATAATCCATTCCTTTAACCAGCCTTCATATTTGCCCATGGGCAAGAACCAATGGGTAGTCTCTTTCAATTCGGGAGGATTTCCACTTAAGGTAGAAACGGGATCAATAAGTTCTTTAGGACTGAGGTAGGACCCACAGCTTTCGCATTGGTCGCCGTAAGCGTTCTCATAAGCGCAGTTGGGACAAGTACCAATAATGTACCTGTCTGCTAAAAACTGATCATTCTCTTTATCATAATATTGCTGTACCGTCCTTTGTTCAAACTCACCTTTGTCATTTAAGACTGTAAAGAAGTCAGCAGCCGTTTTGTGATGAAGCTCAGAGGAAGTACGGTGATATATATCGAAATTAATTCCAAAATCTTCGAAAGTCGATTTGATCAAACTATGGTATTTATCGACAATCTTCTTTGGTGTTGTTTTGTCTTTCTTCGCACGCAAAGTAATAGCAGCACCATGCTCATCGGAGCCACACACAAATAAAACATCTTCTCCTTTCGACTTGAGGTATCGGGTATAGATATCAGCAGTAATATAAGCACCTGCAATCTGACCGATGTGCAATGGCCCATTGGCATAAGGTAAAGCAGATGTTACCAAATATCTGTTGAAATGTTTTTTATCAGCCAATTTGTTCAAAGCTTACTTATTATACCTTGCTCTAACAACTTTGTTAGGAGGTGAAATACTACCTTTGTGCACCCGCGCAGTAATGTGTGACTGAGCAGAAGCGCAAAAGTAATATTTACTCAGTATTTAAACAGACACTTCTATCATGACCTCTCCGGATTATTTGTCAAAAGGCGATAAAGTTGCGATTGTGTCTACAGCTCGCAAGATCAGCGATTCAGAAATTCGACCATGTTGCGAAACGCTTGAGTCCTGGGGTTTGGCAGTTGTATTGGGAGCCAATCTGTATAAAGAACAGAATCAATTTGCTGGTTCAGATCAGGATCGTGCTATGGATATGCAGTCAATGTTGGATGACCCTGATATCAATGCCATCATCTGCGCCAGAGGGGGCTACGGTACGGTTAGGATAATTGAGAGGCTGGATTTTTCCGCTTTTGTCAAAAGCCCGAAATGGTTAATTGGTTTTAGCGATGTAACTGTTTTGCATTCCCACATTCATGCGAATTACAATATTGCAACGCTTCACGCTCCTATGGCCATCAACTTTGAAAACAATGAATCACTGGAAGATTTAAGAGAAGCACTCTTCGGGGAGGAATTGACCTATTCATTCACATTGCATCCTGCAAACCAAAAAGGAAACGGAACTGGAGAACTTATAGGAGGGAATCTTTCACTGTTGTACAGTTTAATGGCAACAAATTCTCAAATGGATACAGATGGGAAAATTCTCTTTCTGGAAGATTTGGATGAATATTTGTACCATATCGACAGAATGATGCAGAATCTCAAACGAGCTGGGTTTCTGAAGAACCTGTCAGGGTTAATAATTGGAGGAATGACAGAGATGAATGATAATGAGATTGGATTTGGGGCTACCTGTGAAGAAATTATTTCATCGGTGATAAGTGATTATAACTTCCCGGTTGCTTTTGGTTTCCCAGCCGGACATATGAAGAAAAACGTACCGTTGATTTTGGGTGCAACAGCGGAACTAGTGGTAGAGGATTCGGGATGTAATTTGAAGTTATTGCAGCGGTGAGATGGCAGATCATAATAAGTTAGGAGAAGAAGGAGAGAAAATTGCAGTAGAACATTTGACTGACAAGGGTTACGAAATCCTCGAAACGAACTGGAGGTCGGGAAGAGAGGAGATTGATATCATCGCTGTTCATGACAAAACGTTGGTAATCATTGAGGTAAAGACAAGACAAAGCAATTATAGTGGAAACCCAGAGGAATTTGTTACTAAAACAAAACAAAGCAGATTGATAAAGGCGACGAGCAGCTACATCGAAGAGATTGATTTCAATGGTGACACTAGATTTGATATTATATCTGTTATGATCGGAGAGGGCCCACCAGAGTTGGTCCATATAGAGGATGCGTTTTATCCTACAATTTAAATAAATGGAGAGAAGAAGAAGTCAAAATAGGGGCAAGAGTAAGCCCGGCCATGCTTCAAAGCAGAGAAATCCTGCGGGCAAACACAAATCAGCCAGGAGAAGTAGCCACCGAGGGAGGCCCAAATTAAAAAGCGAAGGGACAGAACTGATAAGACTTAATAAGGTTATTGCACATTCAGGGTTGTGTTCCCGCAGAGCTGCTGATGATCTTATTCGTTTGGGCCAGATCAAAGTGAATGGAAAGGTTGTCACGGAGATGGGCCTGAAGATATCGCCAAGTGATACCGTTAAGTACAATAGCAAAGTGCTCACAACAGAAAAGATGGTTTATATACTGATGAATAAACCAAAGGATCATATTACAACAGCCTCCGACGATAGGGGAAGAAGAACGGTTCTGGATCTTATTGGGAAATCGGTTAAGGAACGGGTTGTGCCTGTAGGGAGATTGGATAGAAACACAACCGGACTGCTGCTCTTGACCAATGATGGAGAACTCACTAAAAAGCTGACACATCCCAGGTATGGAATTAAGAAAGTGTATCACATAACCTTGAATAAGAATCTCAAAGCAGAGGACATGAGAAAAATTGCTGCCGGCGTTAAATTGGATGATGGCAAGGCAGAAGTAGATGTGATAGCGTATGTCGGCGATGGAGCGGATAAGAAGTTAATAGGTATTGAGCTTCACTCTGGTAAAAACAGGATTATTCGACGAATATTTGAACATTTGGAGTACGAGGTTACACGCCTTGACAGAATTTTGTTTGCTGGATTAACCAAAAAAGATGTTCCCCGAGGTAAGTGGCGGTTTCTTAAAGAGAAAGAAATCGGGATGCTAATGATGACATCAGGGAAATAAAACAATTCTAACCTATAGCGCGTTCTCCTTACATGGTACATTTGAAGAGGGTAGCGATTGTATTGGGGATACTGCTTGTACTTGTAATTGGCGGCGGGATTCTCTTTGCATATATATACGGCGATGAGGTGAAAATAGCCCTGGTCGAAAAGCTGAATGAAAAGCTGGCAGTAAAAGTGAATGTTAAGAATATATCGTTCTCGGTACTGAGCAAATTTCCAATGGCTTCCCTTCAATTTGATGACGTGGTTTGTCCATCTACCTATAACAAAAAGGACACGCTATTCTCGGCAGATCGAATTTTTCTGCAATTTGACATTATGGATGTCTTTAATGGCAAGTATATTATCAAAAAGGTGGATGTAGATCAGGCGCAGGTGGACATTCGCATTGGGCTGTATGGAAATGATAATTACCATTTCTGGAAGAAAGCAGTGAATGAAGATTCGGCTTCATCTGTAGATTTTTCAATTGCATTAGACGAAATAGTTCTCGACAACACCCAGTTCAATTTCGTGAACAGAACTTCCAAAATTGAGATAGATTGTTTCGCTAAACATCTTAAAATTAACGGGCTTTTTAGCAACAAGGCCTACTCCTTAGACGCTGATGCAGAAATTGATGTGAGGTATATCCTCAAGGATAAAACTTATTTATTACAGGAAAAAAGTGTGATCTCTGATTTTGAGCTCAACGTTGATTCATCATTATACCAGCTTACAGACGGATTTCTTGAAATAGACAATATAAAGTTTGACCTGAACGGAAGTATTGAACGCATGGACACAAAGGCTGCGGAATCGTCATCCTATCAGCTCGATATGATGGTAAACGCCCGTAATGTCGACATCGGCAAGGGTCTGGAGCTAATTCCAGCAGAAAATAAAAAATTTCTGGTTGGATATACGATTCAGGGAAATATCGACCTGGAGTCGAAGATTACAGAAGAGTTGGGAAACGGCAAATTTCCCCTGATTTCGATTAACTACAGCGCCACAGATGCATCGATTTTGCAAGATTCAACTCAATTTTCATTCGAAAATATTTCGCTGAAGGGCACCTATGTATCTAAAACTTCACTGAAAGCGTTCACTGGTAGCTCAGTGCATGGGGATTTGATTGAGGTTTCGTCATACAGCTTATCGATCAATGGAGATCAGCTGGAAGGAAACCTTAGTTTGGCCAACCTCTCCGATCCGGTTTTGCAATTTACAGCACTGGGAGAATTGGATCTAAGCCATGTACACCAAGCCAACTATCCTGGTCTCGATACGCTTTATAGCCTCTCCGGCCGGGCCGATATAGAATCGTCATTTAAAGGGCGCGTAAAATACCTTACAGACTTACATAGAAAAGATATCAGAAAGATGAAATTATCGGGTACAATAGAATTGGATGAAGTAATCATTAGAACGAGAGAAGAGACGCCTGATATAAAGCTGGAGCATGGTATAATCACGCTAAATGATAATGACGTGTTTATTGAAAATTTGTCGGCAAAAATGAAAAGCTCAGATATGATTTTAGAAGGCTATCTGAAAAACATATTGAGTTTCGTATTTCTCGAGGATGAGAAGCTTTTTGTGGATGCGGAGCTATCATCGGATATGATTAATATGGATGAATTGTTGAAAGACTATCACTCTTCATCTTCTACAGATACGGCGTATGCGCTTGGTTTTCCTGAAAGGGTTAACAGTAAGCTCAAGCTGAACATCGGTGAGCTGAAATTTAGGAGGTTTGAAGGTCAGAACATAAGTGGAGTGGTGATGCTAAAGAACAAGAAATTGATTGCTAAAGAGCTTGCATTTGAAGCTATGGGTGGCTCTGTGAGCGCGTTGGGAGTAATTGACGGAACGAGCAATAGCAGCATATTAATTACCTGTGATGCGGATATAATAGGTATAGACATTACCAAGCTCTTTTACCAATTTGAGAATTTTGGCCAATCGACTATTACAGATAGGAATCTGAAAGGTAGAGCAGATGTTACCGTTCAGCTCGCATCTGTATGGGACCTGGAGTTGAAGCCGGATATGGATAAAATTTACGCCAAAGCTGACATTACCATAAGTAGGGGTGAGCTCCTGGATTTTAAACCCATGATGGCTCTTTCTGAACACATTGAGGTTTCTGAGTTGAAACACGTAAGGTTTTCCACGTTACAAAATGAAATTGAAATAAAAAACAGGAATATCTACATCCCAAGAATGGAAATCAAATCCACGGCATTGAATGTAACTGCATCTGGCATTCACGGTTTTGACAACCACATCGATTACAAAATAAGAGTATATTTACCTGAGCTATTAGCCAAAAAATCGAAGAAGAAAAAGCGAAATAATGAGTTTGGTGTAATCGAAGATGATGGATTGGGATTGTGGCTGTTTTTATCAATGACTGGAACAGCGGATGATCCAATTGTAAAATATGATAGAAAGGAAGCTATAAAAAAGATAGGAGAGGATTTAAAGGAGGAAAAGAAAACACTGAAGAAAATTCTCAACGAGGAGTTCGGTTGGTTTAAAAAGGATACGACCTTAAGTAAGAACAAAACTGAAGTGGAAAAGAAGGAAAAGTTCAACGATGATTATTTTATAATTGAATGGGATGAAGAAGCTACAGAGGAAGAAGAAGAGGAAGATGATGACGATTACTAAACAATTAAATACTCCATCATAGTTTTGAATATCTATTCTGCAAAACAAACATGGAAATATTCTCTGTTGATTGTGGCAGTGGTAATTGGTATTACCTCACTCTGGTACACCAATCAGCTCACAGAGAAGTTATCCCATGAAGAGCGAAAAAAGGTGGAGCTTTGGGCGGAAGCCACCAGGCAGCTTGCCAATGCTGAGAGCTCAACGGATCTTTCCTTCATCCTAAAAGTAATTATTGACAATGAAACAGTTCCCGTTATTCTTGCAGATGCTGACGATAATGTAATATCACAAGTGAACCTTGATTCATCAAAAGTTGGTGAGGAAGGTTACCTGGAGGAGCAGCTAGCCATCATGAAATCGGAACATGAGCCGATTGAGGTGGCAATTGGGGAAGACTACTTTCAATACATACACTACAAGAACTCGTATCTGTTGACTCAACTCAAGTATTTTCCCTATGTGCAGCTGGGTGTAATTTCACTCTTCATTGTCATCTCTTACTTAGCCTTTAGCTGGTCGCGAAAGGCGGAGCAAAACCAGGTGTGGATGGGCCTTGCCAAAGAGACTGCACATCAGCTGGGTACGCCTCTCTCATCGATCATGGCGTGGCTGGAAGTGCTCAGATCAAAATCAGTTGATGAAGACACGCTAAAGGAATTTGAAAAAGATGTTAAACGGCTGGAAACAATTACAGATCGTTTCTCTAAAATTGGTTCAATTCCCAAACTGGAGGCGCAGAATTTACAGGAGATACTATCGGAAGCAATCCACTATATGCAATCACGGGTATCGAAAAAAGTTGATTTTTCAAATAACTTGGATGACTTTCCCAATCTAAATATTCCCCTCAATATTTCACTTTTCGAATGGGTTGTAGAGAACATCTTAAAAAACGCAGTTGATGCGATGAACGGAGCTGGAACAATAGCAATCAAAGTTTCTGATCAAACACAATTTGTATATATAGATATTATTGATTCTGGAAAAGGAATGACAAAATCGATGTACAAACAGATATTTCAACCGGGTTTTACAACCAAAAAACGTGGATGGGGATTGGGGTTGTCGCTGTGTAAGCGCATTATCGAAAACTACCACGGAGGAAAGATTTTTGTAAAAGGTTCTGAGGTGGGAAAGGGAACCACTTTCAGAATCGTGCTCAAAAAATAGTTTCAACTTCCAACTTTGAACTTTCAACCTTCAACGCTCAACTAATTTGTCTGGAATATACATCCACATCCCCTTTTGCAATCAGGCCTGTCATTACTGCAATTTTCATTTTTCAACTTCCCTGAATAATAAGGATGCGTTTCTGGTCGCTTTAACGAAGGAGATTTCTCTTAGATCTTCGTACTTAGACGATGAGCCGGTCAGCACAATCTACTTCGGAGGCGGAACACCTTCACTACTCGCAGCAAGCGAGATAGACCATATCATTGATGAACTATCGAGATTTCACAATATAGAACCGAAAGCAGAAATCACGCTGGAAGCCAATCCGGAAGACATCAACAAGAAAGGTTATTTATCAGACCTGGCCGCTTCGAAGGTTAATAGGTTGAGTATAGGAGTTCAGTCTTTTTGCGATGAAGATCTTAGGTTCATGAACAGGATACATGATGGAGAGGAGGCCGGGCTGGCATTGAGGAACAGTCTTGAAGCGGGATTTGAAAACTTGAGTGTAGATCTTATCTACGGAACTCCAACACTTTCGGATGCACAGTGGGCTGATAATATCGAAAAGGTAATATCACTTGGCATTCCGCATATATCCATGTATTGTTTAACAGTTGAACCCAAAACGCCGTTGTTCGATCAAATTAAGAAGGGAAAGGTGCAGGATGTTGATGATGAGCGAGCTAACGGTCATTTTCAAATTGCTGCAAAGCAGTTAGAAAACAATAAATATGTTCACTATGAGATTTCCAATTTCTGTAAAGAGGGCTTTATGGCAGCACACAACAGCAATTACTGGAAGGGGAAAGACTACCTTGGATTGGGACCATCAGCTCATTCGTATAATCAGCATTCAAGAAGCTGGAACGCAGCCAATAACAATGAATACATTGCAAAATTGAATGCTGGCGAATTGCCCCTTACCCAGGAAGATCTAAGTGTAGCTGATCAATACAATGATTATGTAATGCTATCACTTAGAACGATATGGGGATTGAGTCTTGAATATGTTTTGGAAAGTTTTGGCGATGAATTTGTAACGCATTGTAAACAGGAAATGCTACCCCATATTTCTTCTGGTAGAATTGTCATTTCCGATGCCGCCTACACGCTTACCGGCCAAGGTAAACTGTTCGCAGATCAAATAGCGGCTGATCTATTTATTGTTGAATAACGATCCTTTATAAAATTTAATTTTTAGAATTAAATAAATTCCTATTTTTGAAGCTGAAAAGAAGGGGAGTCCATCCTTGATAACCAAATAATATTTTAGAATGTCGAAAAATAAGCTTGATGCAACGGATTTGAAGATTTTAAAGAAACTTCAAGAGAATGGCAAGATTACAAACTTGCAGCTGTCAGAAGAGATTGGACTTTCTCCGGCCCCAACCTTAGAGAGAGTACGAAAGTTAGAGAAATCAGCGATTATCACCGGCTACCATGCCACCGTGGATGAAGCGATGCTGGGGATGGGGATTATGGCTTTTATTCAATTGTCTTTGGAACGGCAGGTGGATAATTTCATCAGTAATTTCGCAGAACAAATTGGAGACATTGAGGAGGTCGTTGAATGTTATCAGGTAACCGGTACCTGTGACTTCCTGCTAAAAGTTATGGTAAAAGACATTCCCGCATTTGAGCATTTGATAAGTAACAAGCTCAGCAGAATAGAAGAAATTGGCAACATGCAGACGATGGTTATTTTGGGGCAACCAAAAAACACCAGAGTAGTGCCTCTGAATTACGCGGAATAGTTGTTGCCTACCCTGTACCTAAGAGGAATATTTGCAGGACTTTCACAATATGTATCGGAGATTGCGTTCTGGATTCAAATTTCGTTTTTGTTTCCTAACTTTGGTTAGAGCAATTGTTGCCAGTAGTAGTTAGTTATGAAAAAGTTAATTAGTTTTTTCCTTCAGGGATTGTTATTTATCGGGCCAATTGCGGTGTCGGTGTTCGTAATCTTTAAAATATTTGATCTGGTTGACGGATTGCTGAGAAACTTCCTGCCCTGGGAAATCCCGGGATTGGGATTGCTAATTATACTGGTATTGATCACCGGGTTAGGCTGGCTGGGATCTACGATTATCGCCAAGCCCATGTTTTCCTACTTTGATAAAGTTGTCGAGAAGGCACCTTTGATAAAAATTATTTACACGGCGGTGAAAGATTTACTGTCGGCTTTCGTAGGATCAAAGAAGAGTTTTAACCAACCGGTTCTCGTTAAGCTGGAGAAAGACTCGGATGTACAAAAATTGGGATTCATCACACAAAGCGACCTTTCGGATTTAGGAATAGGAAAGGACAAAGTAGCAGTGTACCTGCCTCATTCTTATGCGTGGTCCGGGAATCAGTACATTGTTCCGAAAGCAAACGTTCAGGCGTTGGATGTTTCGGCGGCGACAGTGATGAAATTCATTGTTTCAGGCGGTGTCACCTCATTAGAAAATAATCAATCATCAGATAACGAATAAGATTAAAATATGAAAAAACTGTGCTTAGTTACCATAGCGCTTGCGGTAAGCCTAATGACCTATTCTCAAAAAACAAAAGTATCTGTGTCAAATGAGAGCATTGGAGGTGGAAATAACAGCGCCTTATCAGTGGTGGTAATTCATCCAGACGCTTCGGAAGTTCAGAAAGAATGGAAATCGCATATCAAATCGTATAAATCTGATGGCATAAAGTCTGGTAAGGAAGTATTTGCAGATAACTGTAAGATTACCTCAATTAGCGACAACACAATTGATATCTATGCCCGTGTGGAGAAAATTAAAGACAATACGGTTAAGTTGATTATAGGATTTAATTTGGGAGGCGCATATCTCAATGTATCAGCTCCTGGCTATCAAGCCGCCGAAAAAATAGTATATGATTTTGCAATTAAGATCACTAAGGCAGGAATAGAAGACGAGATGAAGGAAGAAGAGAAAGATTTGAAGAAGAAGGAGAAGGCCTTGGAGAAGCTTGAAAAGGACAATGAGAAACTGCACACCAGCATTGAGGCTAGCAAGAAAGCCATTGAGGATGCTAAAAAAGCAATAGAGCAGGCAAAGAAAGACATCGAAACTAACCTGAAGGATCAGGAAGGATCAAAGAAGGAGATTGAAGTGCAGAAAAAAACGGTCCAGCTAGTTTCAGATAAACTCAAAGCGGTTAATTAGGATCGATCATGTCATATGAATCGGAATTGGAAATAACTTCTGATCCCACATCTTACAAGTACTGTAATTCCCTAACGTCGTATTCGAGGTTTCAAACCAGGGAGGTCAATATAGGTGATGTACCCATGGGGGCGGACAACCCTATTCGCATTCAGTCTATGACCACAACTGCTACGCTGGACACGCGCGGAACCATTGATCAATCTATCCGAATCATAGAAGCGGGAGCTGATTACGTAAGAATAACGGCACCGAATATTACTGAAGCAGGCAACCTAGAAGCCATTAAGAAGGGCATTAGAGAACGCGGTTACACAACTCCCCTCATCGCCGATATTCACTTTACCCCCAATGCGGCGGAATTGGCTGCCAGAATAGTGGAGAAGGTACGGGTTAATCCAGGTAACTATGCCGACAAGAAAAAATTCGCGGTGCGGGAATACACTGATGCAGAGTACGAGGATGAACTCGAGCGGATCAGGTCTAAGTTTCTTCCGCTGATTGCAATTTGCAAGGAATATGGAACGGCCATGCGGATTGGTACGAACCACGGATCCCTATCTGATAGGATCATGAATAGATACGGCGATTCACCTTTAGGAATGGTCGAATCTGCATTGGAGTTTGTTAGAATTTGCGAGGAAGAAAATTATCGGGAAATCGTATTGTCAATGAAAGCCAGCAACACAATTGTTATGGTACAGGCATACCGATTGCTGGTGAACAAGATGATGGAGTATGAGATGAATTATCCCATTCATATTGGAGTAACAGAAGCAGGAGAAGCAGAAGATGGTAGAATAAAGTCATCGGTTGGAATAGGGACCTTACTCGAAGATGGAATAGGAGACACTGTTAGAGTATCCTTAACTGAAGAACCGGAATTTGAGATTCCCATTGCAAAGGCACTGGTGGCGCGTTACACTAACCGGAAAGCGCATCAAAAGATAGAATCGGTTTCCAATTATTCCTTAGATCCTTTTGTGCATGCAAGGCGCCATACAGTAGCTGTAATGGGAGTGGGCGGCAACAATGTTCCGAGGGTAGTATCAGATTTGGAGCATTACTCGCAGATTGATCAAAGTGATTTGGTAGGATTGGGGTATACCTATTTGCCGGATGAGGACAAGTGGAATATTTCTGATATGGCTTGTGATTTTATCTATGCCGGAAATCAATTGCTGCCATTTGATATTCCGGGAACACTGAGTGTTATCCAGCATGCAGCTGTTTGGAAAGCATCCGAAAAGAAGGAGAGGAGATATCCATTGTTTTGTGAAATGGAGTACTTTGACAGTTCGGAGAAATCGGCGGAGATCAATTTCGTTGCCGTTGATATTAATTCACTTTCAGAAAAATTCATCGAAATGGTGAAGGCTGAAAAAACAGTTGTATTGTTGTTTGAAACGGCCAATGCACACGGTATGGCTGAACAACGTGAAATGTTTATACGTTTGTATAAACAGAAATGTGATACGCCGGTATTGATAAAGCGGAATTACGAAAGTGATTCAGAACAGGATTTAATGTTGTCTGCAGCAACAGACCTGGGAGCATTGCTGATAGATGGCATGGGTGATGGGGTTTGGTTAAAGAACCGGCAAATTGATGCTGAAAAGATCAACAGCACGCTCTTTGGCATCTTGCAGGCCACCAGAACTAGAATTTCTAAGACTGAGTATATCTCATGTCCATCCTGTGGCAGAACCTTGTTTGATCTACAGGAAACGACCGCTAGAATTAGGGCCCGAACCGACCACCTGAAAGGGGTGAAAATTGGTATTATGGGCTGTATCGTCAACGGGCCTGGTGAAATGGCAGATGCTGATTACGGATATGTTGGTACAGGCATTGATAAAATTACGCTGTATAAGGGAATGGAGGTAGTTCAACGCAATGTACCCGCTGAAGGGGCAGTAGATGCGCTTATAGAGCTCATAAAGCACCATGGGGACTGGGTTGATGTATGATAGATGTTAATTAAGGTCAATGGCAATATTAGCCTAACAGGAATCAGCGTTATCCGCGTTCTATCATCAGAACAACTCATCTGGAAGGAACAATATTCTTAGCTCAAGCTCATTTAAATATAACTTCAAACGATGTCTAGGAAAAAATTGAGGCCACCGGGGCCCAAAGGGCCACCAATTATTGGGGTAGGCTTGACAATTTCTAAAGATACACCGGACTTTCTTACCAGGACTGCGAAGGAGTTTCAAGATCTTTCCTATTTCAAGGTGTTGAATTTACATATGTATTACCTGTGTAAGCCGGAGTATGTTCAACATGTTCTACAGGAGAACAACAAGAACTTTTACAAGAGTGTTAAGTACAAGTTTTTGAAGCTGTTTTTGGGCCAGGGACTTCTTACCAGTGAGGGAGAATTTTGGCTCAAACAGCGAAGGTTGGCTCAACCTGCATTCCACAAACATAAAATAGCCTCTTTTGCCGAAACAATGACAGGCGATGCAAGTGATATGATGGCAGAATGGGAAAAAGGCATTGAGAAAGGTAATGATGTGGTAGACATGCACCGGGAAATGATGGCGCTTACCTTGCGCATCGTTGGTAAAACACTTCTCAGCAAAGACCTAAAAACAAGTTCTATAGACATAGATACCTCATTGGGATATTTGATAGCGGATATATTCAAAAGGGTACACAGTGTTTTTGATATACCCCTATGGGTACCAATTCCAAGAAATATTGGCTTTAAGAAGGCGCGCAAGGTGTTGGATGATGTGATTAACAAGATCATCGATGATCGGCTAAGTGGTGCTGAAACAGGTGCCTGCCTGTCGGATAGGCAGGAGGACCTTTTGTCGATGCTTATAGGTGCAGAAGATGAGGATACTGGCGAAAAAATGCCAAAAGAGCAATTGCGGGATGAGGTAATGACAATTTTCGTTGCGGGACATGAAACAACTGCCAACGCCCTAACCTGGACACTGTACCTTCTGTCCACACATTCTTCTGTAATGACAAAGTTAAAGGCTGAGTTAGACGAGGTGTTAGACGGTAGAACTCCTGGTTTGGAAGATTCCCGAAGTTTAAAATACACGACACAGGTGATAGAAGAATCTATGAGGTTGTACCCACCCGCCTGGATAATAGAGCGTACGGCAATTGGGGATGATAAGATTGGCGACTATGAAATATCCAAGGGCGATCAGATGATAATGAGTCCTTATGTAATGCACAGGGATCCAAAATATTGGAAAGAGCCCAACACTTTTGACCCTGAGCGATTCTCAGAAGAGGGATCGAAAGAGCGTGATCGCTATTGCTATTTCCCTTTTGGTGGCGGGCCACGTTACTGCATTGGAGCCAATTTTGCCATGCTGGAAATGCAGCTGGTGTTGGCATCCATATGTCAGAACTATAGTTTTTCTGTGAAGGAAGGGTTCCATGTAGAAACCGAGCCATTGGTTACGCTGCGCCCCAAAAATGGAATGCCAATGGTGCTTAAAAAAATAAGTGCATAAAAAACCCCTCACTTATGCATAAGTGAGGGGTTTGATATTTAAAGAGTAATTCTTACTGGAATAGAATTTTCATATCCATTTCAGCATCTTCAGATTTAACTTTAACAAAGTACAATCCGTTAACAAGAGCACCTCTTTCAAATGTGTAGGACTTGGTATTAATGTTGCTCTCACTAAACACCAGTCTTCCCGTAACATCATAAAGCTCAACGCCTTTAACAGGCATTGTCGAACTTGTAATCGTAACAGAGGAACTTGAAGGATTAGGAAAGATATTAAACGTACTCGAACTTGATAATTCAACATTATCAATACCTGCCCAAATCGGGACGGTACAACCCGTATCAGTTACACTCTCAAATAAAACCCGGTAAATACGCGGCGTTAAATATCCCTGAATAGTATCGATATAAGCTTTTCCCTTTGCTGCAGACATATCAGGATTACTGAGCCGGGCTCTACAAACTTCAAAAGGGCCATCATTACCGAGAACAATGGCAATATTATTGTACCAAGATTCATCCCACCAATCCCATGGGCTGCCTTGCTCTGATTCCACCAACACATTAGAGGTAAATGGGTCGGTACATGTGCTTGCACCAGGAGCAGGGGTTACAAAAGGGTACAAGCCCTCATCACCAGCATTTGGATTTATAATGCCTGCTTCATTGGCCAGGTTTCCAGTACTGTTAAGTGCATTGGCCCTGGTTGAATAGATATCTGTAAAAACAGGAGGCATCTTGAAAATATTATTGTTGCACAAATAATTAGATCTCCTGATTACGTCACTGCTTCCACTGGCATTAAGCACAAGATCTCCGGTAGTTGGAACAAAAACGCCCCCATATCCATAAGGAGCATTCTCATCCTTGGTGCAATGAAATGAGATTATCGGAACATCACCAATTTCCAACCAGGAAGAATCTCCCATAGCTCCACCCAGATTAAATACCATATCGATATTCGAGTTGTACCCAACATGATTCGGCGTGTTCATAGGGCGGGCTGATAAACTTTTGAAATCTCCGGATTGTGCTGTGTCGATATATGGAACGGGGTTCAACGGATCCGTAAAATCGATGAATTTATTCAGATAAATCTCCTCCCATCTGTCAAAGGAAGCAAAGGCAAATGAAACAG
>DTRI01000349.1 GCA_012966015.1 Flavobacteriales bacterium
ATGTCCGATGTCCTCCTGGATTTTCAACATATTTATTGGTGGTCTTTATATGCAGGATGAATCTCAAAGTTTTCCAGGGTAAAAATTGTCAAACCCTACTGAACCGAAACCTTTTGGACAACCTCGGTTCCATCTACGCCAACAATTCTGAAGATATACAAGCCAGCATCCCAGTCAGCTACATTGAGACTTGCCTGATCCCTGAATGACTTTTTTATTAACTGCTGGCCCTGAAGGTTGTGCACTATCAGCTGGTACTCCCCATTCTCAGAAAGATAAACAAAGATTTGCTCTGTTGCAGGATTAGGGGAAACCATAAAATTGTTCTTTTGATCAATTTCGTTCGTGCTTAACAGGTTGCTGCTCACCTCAATATCATCTATAAATAAGCTAGCACCGTCATCGCCATAAACCCTAAAACGAAGAATTACTTCATCTTCACCGTCAAATGCGCTTAAATCTACAGTTTCTATAAGCCATTCGGCAGCCTCAGGATAGAAAAACCCACTGTGGCCAGGAGCAGTTGCCAAAGAGCTACCATAGCCGCTAAATACATTCGTCCAGGTGCTATTGCAGTCGGTAGAAATATCGACATTTAAGCTATCCTGCGAGTTGGAAGTATTTTGTGAGTAGGCATAAGAAAATTCTAAACTGTGTCCTGTGGCAGTGCTAAAATCCATTTGCTTATAAACCAAGGAGGATTCTGTACCGGAGGGAATAAAAGGCAATTTCCATCTATAAGATTGTTGTGAATTCCAAAAACCTCCCAATAAAGTATTCACTCCAGCGAGATTATCGTTATCCACTATGTAGGCCTGTTCGCCAACCGGAGGAGTAATTAAAAAAGCATTATTGGGGTATTCCACTCCATGATTATAGCTCTCAAAATCCTCGGTAAAGCTTGTGCCAAAAGTGCCGGATTCCATGTAATAGAAATCAGCCGAATGGCTATATTGGTTGCTTTGAAAAGTATCGATAAGATGAGCTGTGGCATCCACATTTACATTAAAAGCAAAAACATTTTTTTCATCGGTAGCCACCACGGGAGAGAATGTGATTGTGGTGGAATCTCCAGCTAATAGAGGCGTGGTAATTAGCTGAACATCCGGTGTACCATTGTTAAAGCTTGCGCTTACTTCAAAAGTGTCAATAGTAGTAGTACAGTTATTGTAGATAGTCACTACGGGCGTTGCATTCGGATCACAAAAATCTGGTGTTGACATCTTTGTTTTGGCAGCGATATCCACCAAACTTACTCCAGCAGGTACGCCACTAAAAGTTATGTAAGCATTTTCTACTGTTATAACTTCTGATTTGCCTTCGGCAATAAAACCAATAAAATCAATATTGGTCAGATCAACAGGCACACCATTTATATCCGCAGGTACAGTGTATTGATATTGCCTGGTTATAAGTGTACCCTGAGCGGTACCCACTAGCGTATCTCCCCATTGTCCGGTAAGTAAATGCCTTAACATGTGCATGTGTCGGTATTCATTATCAGGCATGGTGTAGTGAGGGTTTTTTTCCTTGCCATTTTGTGGCCCAATTATATTCTCTTGAGTCATAGCCAGGTTAAAATAGACCGAATTTGGGGCTGTAGAACCGGTAAAGTATATTTCAGTGTCAACAGTTACAACCCGTGTGGTTAAGTTAATATCTGCATCCATTGCTATGTTTACGTAGCTGGCTTCTGCTCTCGTTTGATCAGCACGTGCTTCCCAGGAGTATCTGCTCATACTCGTTATTGAGCCCGAGAAAATATGCCTGTTAATGGATCCTCCAGGATACCCTGTCACACCAGATTCTGTTTCAATGGCGGAACCAAATGTTGTGCGATACTCTGGTTCAGAGATGTTTGGTTCTGCAAAAATTCCAATATGCCAGGTAATTAAAAAAACATCATCTATATTTTTTTCTCGAATTTCATCTGCCATTTTTGCACCATCCGGACAATAGCTACAATGTAACCCAGTATATTCTTCTAGTAAAACATTTTTGTTTTGCGCAGTAATGGACACTGGGAGTTGACTAAAAGCACAAAGGCTATAAAAAAAAGCGCAGACCAA
>DTRI01000350.1 GCA_012966015.1 Flavobacteriales bacterium
CAGCTTCTTCTTATAGCCATAACGAAGAGAGTCGCCGTCAAGCACATGATTCAACTTCTCATACATCTCAACACCATAAACCGGATCTATCACCGACGCATAGAAAATGGAGTCGTCCTGGGAAACAACTTCTTCTCCGAGATCCAATACAAAATATTGCCCGTAACTCGATGTGGTCAAAATTAGGACTCCCACCGTGAAAATGACGCGGACTAACCTATTGATAGAAGATATCATTCGTGTTCTCTCCCCTTTATTTTACCAGTTCTCCACATGTCTTCCTCTTCCTTAAGGCTTTTCCTGGCTTCTTTGCTCAGCTCCTTATCGCTGAGTCTCTTTAAATCGGGCTTGCCCGCATTAACCCACGCGGTATACCAATAGCTCCCCACGAAGTGAATTGAAGATCTAAGCCTTCTCTCTACCTGTCCATCTAATCTCTTATGGTATTCCTTCGAGTACTCTTGCGAATATACTTTTACTGTCTGCTGCCCTCTTTGCTCAAAACTGTACTTTTTATCCTGATCAAATTCGGCATTTAACGCAGCCTCAAAAAGCAGTACAGAATCCAGGGCGGCAAAACTTGCTTCTACTATTTCCCATGCCTGTGCCAGTGGGTCTTCAATATATATGGCCTTCCCGACAAAAAAGTCATAATCATCTGAGTATAGCTCCGGCAATCTCGACTCCCAAAATCCATGGATACCTCTTTGATTGGTCATCTTGCCATTGTAATTTTCCGTTGTATGTAACGGAACGTGGGCATCCGAAATATAATGTCCTAGATCAGCCGATAATCTGAGTACTTTATCCAGATCTTCATCCCGAAAGGCCTCAGATAACCATTCCGTTACCCTGGCGATATGCCACGGCACTATTCCATATACTTGCAAGGTATCTTCTGTGTATTTATGTACCGCATCTTTCCAAAAACGAGGCATGGAATCAAACGGACTCTCACCAAAATGATCGATGTCTATATAATGCCTGGGTGCCTCTGCACTGCCGCTGGGGCCATATCTTCTCTTGTCTGGTGCTACAGCATTTTCTGTGAGGTATTCGATATGTGTTTTGTACACTTCAATCATCCCTGCAGGAAGCGTAAAAACAGAGAGTCGGTTAATCCTCTTATGTGCAAAAAAACCCCAAGAGTACACCTGCAAAGAACCAATGCTTAGAGTGGTGATAAATAGCAAAGACAGCATGCGCTTTTTGCCCCCCATACTACCTTTCCATTTTTACAATATTACCGTCTTTCAGCATAGGAATAACTGTGGTTGTGTTAGGTATAAGACAATAGCGCACATCTTCCTCTATGTTCATGCTTCTCAATCTATTTCTATGTGATGTGTTTTCAAGGAAATCAAACATATTGTCTTTTGCCTTGGCGTACAATATTTCTGCAGCTATAGAAGAATCCGATAATGACAACCCTGTATTTGCTGCTCGAAGTTTTGAAACAACCGCACCCGCAAAAAGCGTGTCCTCCATATTAAACCTCTGTTTCCAACCAGCACATAGCAATACAATATCCCTCTTTTGGTTTTTCACCCACTCTGAAACAGTATCCAAATTCAAAAAAGATCCAATTATTACCTGATGTGCCATTTGGGCAGCGGCCAAAGCAAATGTTCCGTTTGAGGTTGTGAGAACGATTGTTTTTCCTGCAACATGGTCACCAACGAAAGCTAAAGGTGAATTACCATATTCAAAACCCTCCACAATTTCGCCGTTTCTCTCAGCGCCTACTATATAGCCTTTGTTCAAATAATCCCTGGCAACTCTTACGTCCACAACCGGAATTACTTTTTCAGCTCCATGATGTAATGCTGTACAAATAGCGGAAGTTGCCCTGAGAACATCAATAACCATGATTATTGAATTCTCATCCGCATACGACTTAATGAGTTGCGGGCTAAAGCACACTTTTAACTGTTGACTACTCAATGAATTCACTTAAGTATTAAATTACTGTGATTTATAAAAAGGCATTTTCACAACTTCTGATCTAATAGCTTTGCCTCGAATCCCGATAAATATTTCGGAACCTGATGATGAAGAACCAATATTTACGTATCCCATCCCAATTGGAGTACCTAAAGAGGGAGACATAGTCCCAGATGTTACTTCACCAATATTTTTATTTTGCTTATCAAGAATAGGATATCCTTGCCTGGGAATACCTCTCTCAAGCAACACAAAGCCCACCAATTTTTTCTGAACACCATCTAGCTTTTGCTGTTCCAGGGCTCTACAATTTACAAACTCCTTTGAAAATTTGGTAATCCAACCCAAACCTGCTTCAATAGGGGAAGTAGTATCGTCTATATCGTTACCATATAAGCAAAAGCCCATTTCTAATCTTAATGTATCCCTCGCCCCTAACCCTACTGGCTGAATATTCATTGCTGCACCACTTTCAAAAATCCGGTTCCAAATATCCTCAGCATATTGATTTTCTAAATAAATCTCAAATCCTCCCGCACCTGTATACCCGGTGGACGACACCAATACGTTCTCATGTCCACAAAATATGCCTTTGTCGAAAGAATAGTATTTCTGATTGGTCAGGTTCATTTCTGTTAAGCTCTCCAGGGCCTGCAACGCTTTTGGGCCTTGAACAGCTAACAGGGTAGTCTTATCAGAAATATTGTGCATCTCTACACCCATAATATTGTGTTTAGAAATCCAATCCCAGTCTTTGTCAATATTGGAAGCATTTACAACCATCATGTAAGATTGCTCATCTAGCATGTAAATTAGAAGGTCGTCTACAATACCCCCCTCTTCGTTGGGCATGCAGGCATATTGTACTTTACCGGGAACCAATTTAGACGCATCATTTGAGCTGACCTTTTGAATTAATTCCAATGCCCGCTCTCCCTTGAGGATGAATTCACCCATGTGAGAAACGTCAAATACCCCTACTCCATTTCTAACAGCTTCATGCTCCTGCCTGATTCCAGAATATGACACAGGCATATTGTATCCCGCAAAGGGTACCATTTTAGCCCCGAGGCTCTCATGAATATCGTGCAGAGCAGTCTTGTTCATAGTTCGAACAAACTTAGGAAATTATCTTTATTGGAGTTCACAGAATATCTTTTTACAATGTTATCTCTGGTGTTCATCGATAGTTTCTGCAATAGCATCTTGTCTTCCATAATTAATGTAAGCTTTTCCCTCCAGTCTTTAAGCGTATTGCATATCAATCCATCTATCATGTCATCGACCAATTGAGGGTTTCCAACAATAGGCGACACCACTGCGGGGATTCCCAGCGCCATATACTGAATCGCCTTAAATCCACACTTCCCATTCGCCCAGGTATCATTTATTATTGGCATGAGCCCTATATCGAACTTCATTAAATCATCTATTTCCGTTTCCCTGTTCCACTTAATAAACTTCAAGATTTTAAATTCAACGTTGGATCCTCGTCCGAGATACTGCTGACATCGTATTCTACTCCACGTGCAGCTAAAAAGCCAAAATATTGCTCAAATCTAAAACGCTGACTAGCTGCCCATCTAAGTGGGTAAGGAGTTAGAAAAAGTACTTTCACTACACTTTAAAAAATAAATGCAAATATCTGTAATATCAACGAATATTATCACAATTCTTATCTTTGATTTGAACATTTGATAATTATGGAGTTTTCTGATAAACATACGCCTCGTTGGGTTATCTTTTTAATCGACCTGGGAATTTGCTGCACGTCATTTACACTGGCGTATCTATTGCGTTTTGAATTCGATATTCCACCCAACGAACTAGACCCTCTACCTTACACTTTTCCCCTTCTAATGGGCGTAAGGGCGTTGAGCTTTTATCTTGGTAAAACATACTCCGGAGTAGTTCGATACACAAGCACAAAGGATGCGGAACGTATCTTTTTGGTTATCGCTTCAGGCAGCGTGGTCCTGAGCTTGGTTAACATTTCGACTTATTATACTGCACCACAAATATTTATCATCCCTTTTTCAATTATTATTATGGATTTCATTTTTACAGTTTTTATAATGACCTCTTCAAGGCTCATTGTTAAAAGCCTGTACATGGAAATGAGTAATCCCAGCAGCAAGAAACAGCATGTAATCATAGTCGGGGCTGGTGAAGCTGGAATAATTGCTAAAAGGACACTTGACAGAGATGCCGGAACCCATTACAAGGTATTCGCATTCATAGACGATGATGAAAAAAAAGCTGGCAAAATGCTCGAAGGAACTCGAATACACAAGGCAATTGACCTGGGAGGCTTGTTGAGCAAGAACGACATACGGCAGGTGATTATATCGATTCAAAATCTATCGGCAGCAAGGAAACAAGAAATTATCGATGTATGCCTGGGACACAATACAAGGGTATTGAGCGTCCCTCCCGTAAATAACTGGATTAATGGAGAGCTGAGCTTTAGACAAATACAGAGAATTAAAATAGAAGATTTGCTGGAAAGGGAGCCTATTAAATTGAATATAGATGAGATAAAATCTCAAATAGAGGGAAAAACAGTTTTGGTTACCGGAGGTGCAGGCTCAATTGGCAGCGAATTATCTAGGCAAATTGGGCAATACAATCCAAAAAAGCTCATTGTACTGGATCAAGCCGAATCACCTCTGTATGACCTGGAGTTGGAATTGCGAGAGAAGCACGGCTATACAAACTTCGAAGCTGTACTCGGTGATGTTAGAAATAAATCGAGGATGGCAAATGTATTTACCGCCTACTCTCCTGACTTAGTGTATCACGCAGCAGCGTATAAGCATGTTCCAACTATTGAGGAAAACCCTTCGGAAGGATTACTTGTTAATGTTGGTGGTACCAAGATTGTAGCAGACCTCGCTGTAGAACATGGGGTAAGCAAATTTGTCCTCGTTTCTACAGACAAGGCCGTTAACCCAACGAATGTAATGGGTGCTTCAAAGTTAATTGCTGAAATGTATTGCCGCGGCCTTTCCCATGGAAGTGGAGCTACCAATTTTATTACAACTCGGTTTGGCAACGTGTTAGGATCCAATGGCTCAGTGATACTACGCTTTCGTAAGCAGATTGAAAGTGGCGGGCCTGTGACGGTAACAGATCCAGAGGTCAGCAGGTATTTCATGACCATCCCGGAAGCTTGCCAGCTGGTATTGGAAGCGGGTGCTATGGGCAAAGGCGGAGAGATTTTCATATTCGACATGGGAGAATCAATGAAAATTGATGACCTGGCGAAAAAAATGATAAAACTGTCAAAACTAAAGCTCAATAAAGACATTAATTTAGTTTATACCGGATTAAGAAAAGGAGAAAAACTTATAGAAGAGCTTCTTAATGATGGAGAAAACACAACACCTACACATCATCCCAAGATAATGATTGCCAAGGTTGAGGAGCAAGAATGGGAAGCCGTTTTAAAAAACACGCAATCCCTCATCGATTTGTTCGATGCACAAGATAATGATGCAATAGTATCGATGATGAAGAAAATGCTACCAGAATACCAAAGCAGCAATTCAGAATTTGAAAAGCTGGATAAAAAGGTTTAGGCCTGAGATATTTCAGTATAACGAAAGAGAAAGCATTGTTAGCGTGCAGGCATTTACCGGCTCAATGTTATTTTCTTCAAGCATGGCTGATAGCTCCTCGTTCTCAGCCCCAGGATTGAAGACTACCCTTTTGGGAGCCAGATCAATAATATAATCATACCAATCCTCTTGCTTTTCACTGTTGATATAGAGGGTTACCGAGTGAACATCTTTCAGAACAGGCCTGTCATTAAAAATTTCAATGCCCTCAACAATTCCTGTCTTAGGCCCCATTAAAACAACTTCATTGCCATAATTTAACAGCTTCTTTACAACGATATTTCCATATCGATCGGGGTTGGTCGTAGCACCTATTACCAATGTTTTCATTATGCGCTAAATTTTTCACAAAGATACACCTGTAATTATTCTCATCAAAGCATCCTGCTTCGTATAGCTTCTCCTCTCTCCCTATGGTTAATAACTCAAATTAACATTTCGTTTATACTATAAGGGTACAATTTGTGTTACAGCCTTTATTGATAAACATTTTTATATTTTTGCGCCAGAAATTCTCAGGATGAAAAAATCTCTTATTCTACTATTCTTTATCTCTTGTTCGGTTGGCCTGTTTGCTCAAAAAAGCGGTCACGAGATTAGAATAAAAGTAAATGGAATCAAGGACTCAGCCTGCTATTTGGCTGGTTATTACGGCAAGAAGCAATACTACAAAGATACGGCCCAGTTCGATTCCAAGGGGCTGTGCATCTTTAAAGGCGCCGATACGCTTCCCGGGGGTATTTATTCTATCATTCTCCCGGGCAATACATACTTTGAGTTCCTAATCAATGAACAGCACTTCTCACTGGAAACTGATACTGTTAACCTGGTTCAGAACATGAAGATAAAGGGCTCACTGGAGAATCAACTTTTTTACGATCATTTTCATCTGGTTGCAAGCTTGCAGAAAGAGGCAGAAAAACACAAGAAATCCTTAAAGAGACTCAGGGAAAAGGATGATCAAGATTCCCTTAAGATAGTTCGAAGGCAATTGCGAGCGGTTAACAAACAGGTTGAAGATTACAAGCTGAATATTATGAAGGAGTATCCCAAAACGCTCCTTGCGAAAATATTCAAATCGATGAAGGATCCTGAAATTCCAGCCCCCCCTAAAGATGAGAATGGGAAAATTATTGATTCTCTGTTTCAATATAAATATTTGAAGAGCCACTTCTGGGACAATATTGACTTTACAGATGATAACATATTGCGAACACCCATCTATCATGGCAGGCTGATGCGCTACATTCAAAAAATGACGGCTCAAATTCCCGATTCGATCAATGCATCGGCTGATGTGTTGCTGGAAAAAGCAAAAGCTAACCGACAGATTTTTAAGTACACGCTCAGCAAGATCATTTATATGTACGAAACATCCAAGATCATGGGGATGGATGCGGTATTTGTGCACCTCGCCGAGAAATACTACATGACCAATCAGGCATTTTGGATAGATTCTGTGCAGCTATTTAAGATCAGTGACAGGGTTAGATCCATCAAGCCTACACTTATCGGCAGCCCTGCGCCTCCGATTTATTACATGAAAGATCGTAAGGGCATGCAAATTCCACTGTATTCAATAGATGCGGAGTTTACAATTTTGGTGTTCTGGGATCCTGATTGTGGACATTGCAAAAAGGAAATGCCTAAAATCGATGAGGTGTATCAAAAATATAAAACGCGAAGCTTGAAAGTGTATGCCGTATGTACGGAAGTTGAACAAGAGAAATGGATAAAGTACCTGGATAGCCACCCGTATGGTTGGATCAATGTGGCAGACTTTGAACTGCACAGTCCTTTCCGGGATCTTTATGATATTAGCAGTACGCCTAAAATCTTCCTGCTGGACAAGGATAAAAAGATAGTTGCTAAGAAAATTGCCCATGAAGCCCTAGACGAAATACTAGGCAGAAAGTTCAGGCAGATAGACAGGCAAAAAGACAAATAAAAACTATTCTAAGCTTAATAAGTACGGGTATACTCGTTCTTGCCGATCGTAACGGTATAAGTTCGGTCACAGGCGCCGGTGCCGAAGTCGACTACCCTCTCCTTTAAGCCGTCTGGCTGAATACTGAGACCTCCCGCTGTTATATCAACGAGATAATTACAGAACTCCACTCTCAAAGCAGTAGTTATTGTTACCGTAAACGCCAGCCCTTCTCTGTTGATACCGCTTGCCGATCCGGTAATGGAATAAACATCATCTAAAATTCCATTCAGAAACATATAGCTTCCGTTTGGGTATTGTGTCCAAAACCCGGTAGTAGAACCCTCTATCCACTCCCTCGTCCTGTTGGAAACCCAGGAAACCGCCTGACTTCCATCAGGAGAATTTACATTTCCATTCACCTCGATAGTAAATGAATTGTTTCCATTATTCGTCACCGTCTTACTGCCGTCCACGCTGTAGTCATTCACATGATAGTCGTATAAGATGGTTGTAATAACCGTTCCGGCCTGGTTGTATTTGCCTGTAAATACAGAAACAATTCTTCCCCTGCGATTCTTACCGTCATTACCCATGCAATTGCTGGTTCCAAAATCGAGAGTCAGCGTCTTGGGAAACGTATTGTTCCATACAGGAGGGCTTTGAGATGTATCCCACGCCGGTGGCACCAATGTAACCGTAGCACAGCTGCTGCTGAATGTATAATCCATTTGAACACCCATCTTGCCGGTACCATCGAGGTTTTCCTCCTCAGCTGCCTCATTCATGTTTTTAAACACATCATCAAACAGGCTCTCCACAAGTTTATTATCTTCAGTAGTAGTTGTTACCTCATCGAGCTTGTTCTTTTTACATGAACTCATAAAAATCATTCCTGTAATCAATGAGCAAGCTATAAGAAAAAGGATTGTTTTCTTCATGATTTAGGGTATTTTTAAGGGATTTTGGATACATAAATCTATGAAATTTTTGTGTTCCATATTTTCAATCCATACTTTTAGAGTCTGTTGAACCATATCCGCTTTTTTAGAAAAAGAATATTCATGATCCTCATTTTCAATCTTTATTATTATGCAATCCATTGACTCATTAAATCAGGTAGCTGAATTCCACAGAACTTTCCAGCACCCCATCCAGTCATCGCCTGGCCTACCTTCCCCAGAAAGATGTAAGCTGAGAATATCATTGATAGCCGAAGAGCTAGCTGAGCTGAAAGAGGCGGTGGCAAATAAAGATCTCATTGAAGTTGCTGACGCCCTATGTGATATTCAATATGTGCTGTCGGGAGCAGTATTGGAGTTCGGGCTGGGAAATAAATTTACCGAGCTGTTCAATGAGGTTCAGCGCTCCAACATGAGCAAAGCATGCGGCAGTGAAGAAGAAGCGAAGGCAACTGTGGCACACTACCAGAAGAATGAGAATACTGAATGTTATTTTGTGGAAATTGATGGGAGATTTCTTGTATTTCGTAGTTCTGATGACAAGACACTAAAGTCAATTAATTATTCTCCGGTAGAGCTGAAGAGTATTCTGGATGCAGATACTGTTAATGATATCCAAACATAAGCGGAAATTTTCCGTAGTAATGGGAAAAGTAACAGAATAATGATTCGATTGGTGTTTATAATTGCGCTATGCTTGGCATATTATGCAAGCCTTTCTCAAAGCAAACCACCTGCTAAAAAGGTGACCAATACCACCGTCAAAACACCCAAGCCTAAGAAGAAGAAGAAAAAAGGCAACCCTGTTACGGCCTTTGACTTTCTAAAGAGTGGAAAGGGAAAAAAGGAAATTGACGAGCTGGACGAAGCCATGGAGGATTTCAACAGGGCTATCGAAATAAATCCGGAGTATGAGCTAGCCTATCTTGCCAGAGGCAAAACATACTTTATATTACAGGAATTCGACAATGCAATGATTGATTTTAATAAGACAATCGAAATTACAAAAGCGAAAATGGAATCAGCTAGAAAAAGGGGAAATGTGAAAACCATCCTCGAAGATCATAAAGGAGCAACCAAAGAATACAACAGAGAGAGCTCATTAAAACCAGTTCTTGCCGAGGGCCTGTATAACCTGGGAAATGTGAAGTTTTTTCTCGGTGACAAAGAAGGATGTTGTGCTGATCTTAAAAAGTCTGGCGAACTCGGCTATTTAAAAGCCTACAGTTACATCAAGAAATACTGCCAATAGCTGTAATGTATGTGATTATCCCCACTCAGGGCACTTCACGTCTCGGATTCTCTTGTTTGGCTTGAATCTGGCCCTAATTAAAATCTCGTGTGTATTGTTGCTATACTTCCTTAGCTTAGAAGTGGTAAAGTCGAAGGCATAACCAACCTGAATGTAATTGTTCAGATTGAAGCCCACTATTCCTATTACCGCATCTATTTTGCGATACGAAATCCCTACCCACCACATGTTCTTATAATCGAACTTAACGTTAATATCAACTTGAATTGGCGTGAGCAATCCAAACTTAACATGTGCAGCAGGTATAATATTCGATTCTATCTTTTTTAATGGGAATTTATACCCCGCTGAGACGAAATAATGCATCTTCAGGGTGTTGGCTGTTCCGGCCAAAGGAACCGGAATGAGCTGATGAGCCGATAATCCAGCAAAATATTTCTTAGAATATATCCATGCACCTACAGCTGCATCTGGAGCAATGTCACTAAAGGACTGCATATCAGCATCAGGTTCGGCTGTGGTTAAGCCATCAGTATTTAATTGAAATTGCCTCATACCTGCAAATATTCCTAGCGAGGCATATAAATTGTAATCTAACCTGACGTGATAGGAGTAATTGAGGTGCGCCACTGTTTTACTAATAGGCCCGGTTTCGTCTTTAATAGCAACGGCACCTATTGCATGGTGATTTCGTTCACCAAATGGCCTGGGTTCGCGCTTTGTTGTTTTGATTGGCGTGCTAAAGCTGATGAGATAAGTCTTTGGCGCTGCGGAGAATCCCAACCACTGGGTTCTGTACCCAAGGGTTAGCTCCATGTAATCACCAAGGCCTCCAGCTGCGGGATTGATGACAAAATTATTAAACACAAACTGACTGTATTGCGAAGGCTGTTGTGCTATAGCTAACTTATTGTTCACCAGCACACACGTGCAGAGCAGCAACAATACCAAAATGCTATTTCTCTTCTTATTCATTATTTAACAATGGTTACAGATCCATATAGTATGCCTGTTGCAACAAATTGATCGTGATCGTCATCAGGATTATCATCAGCAAATAGCTCAATCACATAATAATACACCGCTGGAGGCAGCGCAACATTTGTCAGCCTCTCCCTTCCATCCCATGGTGTATCATATCCCGCAGATTTAAAAACCACATCTCCCCATCTGTTATAAACACGCACCTCGCACCCCTCAAAGAATTTCAAATTCTCAATTTGCCAATCGTCATTGGTTCCATTGCCATTAGGGGTAAATGCAGTTGGAATAGAAATATCGCAGGGTGGTATGATCATCGTCTCTTCATCCTGAGGGCAATTATTTACATCAGTAACAGTAACTGTGTATGCTCCTGGCTCCAGCCCACCAATTGATGACGAAGTAGCCGTCGTAGACCATTGATAACCATAGGGCTGAGTACCTCCACTTGCATTTGCCGTTAGTTGTCCCAGCCCATTAAGACAGATAGAGGCCGCGTTAGCCTCAATTTTATCGGGCTCGGTAATCGTAGTAGATGCGATGTCCTCCGGACAGTTGTTTACATCTGTTACACTAACGGTATATGTACCAGCAGTCATCCCTGTTTGCACGCTGTCTGTAGCTGCGTTCGACCAGGTGTATGTGTAGGGAGCCTCACCTCCTCCAATATTTGCAATAACTAATACCGTTCCATCAGCACCACCATTACAGGTTACATCCGTACTGCTCACGGAAATAACAATAGGAGGAGGTGGAACCAAAACCACCGTTTGGGTGTCGGGTGGACAACCATTGGCATCCTCAATCACAATTTGGTAGGTCCCATCTGATAAGTTAGCTGCACTTGCACCACTGCTTACTGAAGGGGTCCATGTATACGTATAAGGAGTCGTTCCTCCCGCAGCGGTGACTGTAATTGACCCTTCATTATCATTGCAGAACTCTTCATCCTTCTTAACTGTTGTAGAAGAGATTACCGCTGGATCTGTTAATATGGTCGTAAGCGTAGCAGGACAATTAAGCGAATCATACACGGTCACGGTAAACGTATCAGGACAAAGACTATCTATTTCCACAGTAGTCTCTTTCGTACTCCAGTTATAGCTTGTAAGCGGATCTCCGTTAGGATAGGTAGCCGTAAGATCTCCATCACACTCTCCATTACAGGAAATTGGTGTAATAACCAATATGGCATCAGCACTGTCCTGATAACCTACACTTACAGCTGAAGTATCCGTACAGCCGCTACTGTCAGTTACAACTACAGTGTAATTTCCTGCGGGCAGTCCGGTGGCAGTTGCATTGTTCTGTGCAGTAGGGCTATCCCACGAATAAGAATAGGGTGTGATTCCTCCCGAAACAGAAACCGTTGCTGTGCCATCCACCGAATCACATGCCTGATTTACAGTACTCGTCGTTGAGGTCATAGCCGGATTTTGGTTAATAGTAATACTAGCAGAATCCGGCTCGCACCCGTTTGCATCCGTAACGGAAACCATGTAAGAACCCGCGCATAAGCCCGTTGCCGTTATCGTAGTCTGAGCAGCGGGGTCATTCCAAAGGTAAGTATAAGGTGAGCTACCACCAGAACCACTTGCAGTCGCAGCTCCATCACAAGTGCCAGCGCATGCGAGTGTACTTGAAGGGATAGCTGCAGAAACAGGTATTGGCTCAGTTACCGTCACGCTGTCTATCAGAACACATGCATTTCCTGTTGTAACCTGTAGATAATACATTCCCGTACACACGTTGTCCAGCGTAGAATCATTTTGCCCAATGGGCGTACCCAATGGATTTTGCCATTCATAAGTATAAGGCGCCAGGCCGCCAATAGCCGCTACAAAGGCATCTCCATCGCATGCCCCTATACAGCTAGTTAAATTAATCCCAAATGAAATAGATGGTATTAGCAAAACAATAGTGGTCGTGTCTGCGCAGCCATTAGCATCCTGCGTGATTACAGAATAGGCTCCAGCACATAGATTACTGATATTATCATTTGTTTCACCTGGAATCGCCACCATGGCATCGTCATACCATTGATAAGTATATGGTGCTGTTCCCAATACAGGTGATACGGAAGCAGAGCCATCACAAGATGCGCTGTCACACGACACGTTAAAGCCCTCTGGAATCACCGTAGGCGCTAAAATGGTAACCGTGTTTGTACCGCTGCAACCTGTAGCATCTGTTGCTGTATATGTATAAGCTCCACCACTTAAACCCGTCGCCGTTGCCCCCGTTTGCACAGGTAGTGTAGCCCATACATAAGTATAAGGAGTGGATCCGCCTGATGCAACTACCGTGGCAGCACCATCCGATCCATTAAAGCACAATACATCCGTTGTGCTGACCGTGCTCGTGGTTAAGCCCGTAATCGTAAATGGCAGGCAAGTGCTTGGCGCTGTATTGCCACATAAATCTGTTACGCCAGAACCGGCAACAAGACACAAGTTAAAACTTCCTCCTGCGTTTATCGCAGGGCTAACAACAATTGTAAAGTCAATTTCCTGGGTACCTCCACTCGAACAGGCCGTGCCTGTCACCCCAGACAAAGTATAAGGCCCCCCGGGCCCCGACAGAACAAAATCCCCATCCTGAATAGTACTACACAGTACATTTTCTGTAAAATTGAAAGAAATCGAGGTAGAGCCACAAGCAGGCGAACTGGTAATGGATTGTATGGCAGGTGTGGTATTGTCAAAAATAGTGGCCGAAGATGCTGAAAAGTCAATGGTGTAGCCGTTGGGCGATGGAGAAAACTGACTCACGTTTACTACATAGACATCACCGGTTGAAACCGTGAGGCAGGCTTCGTTTTGTGGCCCCCCTATCCCATTAGGCCCCGTAGCGCCAGGATCGGGAGCGTAATTACAGCTAACCTCCAGGGATGGTGTGGTTGCTATATCTGCACAACCGTTTGAGGTAAGATCAAACACTGCCCAATCATAATCATCGGATGGAAGATTCGGAGTTATGGTGAAACATAGACTTCCAGATGTTTGAACCGTAAAAGTGTACCATACATCATTTTTCTCACCGGACTTCAAGCAGCTGCTTACGGTATCTATTTCATTCAAATAGTTCCCTGTACCTGAGTAAGCATTCGATTCTGTAAATGTGTTCTGACAAATGGCTATAGCACCTAAACAGTCCTGATTTGTTGGAACCTGTGCCACACCTATCATGCTCATCATGTGCACAAGCGCAACAAAAAATATCAACCTGCTAATCATCTTCCAAATATAAGGAAACATAAATCATGTGATTTGATTTATTATTGACTTTTACATTGTTGTAGACGTAATAAAATTAGATTAATTACTGTTTTATGATAAATAGCCCTACATGAGGTATCTCTCCCCTCTTATAGTCACCTTTCTTTTTTTTATCGTTGCAGGCAACCATGTAAAAGGAAAAGAAGCTGACAAGTATATTTCTATTGAGACTGCCCTATTTGAATCCTCATTAAAATTAGAGCTCCGAAGCCTGGGTGGGTATCGCGATGAATGTATTGAATTGAAAGTGACCAACCTATTATCCGATTCTCTATTTGTGTTGATAGAAGCCGGCAGGATACTAGAATCAGAGGATGTAAAAGAACAGAATATTCCTCCATTCATTGGTGTGGATGATAAAAGTTCCCTGCCTTCCTACCTCACTTTTATAAATTTCATTCTTCAAGAACCATAAACCGCAATAATTATGAGAGAATTAAGATCAATACTGGGAAGTGTAGCATTTTGCCGGTTATTATCATTTCAGCTAGTTTGCATTTCAGAATAGGTTCTGTAGCTTGGCCTCAACGGAGATTCAATAACAAAGTACTTGCAAGCTGCATCACAATCAATAACTAAAGCCTCTGATTGATCCACCTTAGCAAAGTCTCCGGTCTCCAAAGTTTCTGAATCATCTCCTGCTCCCAACTTAGAGCTTCCTTCCATCTGAAAAATAGAATAAACACTCGCGGCAGAGGCATCCAGCTTATGTGTACCAGCTTCAAATGAGTATTCCACAATGCTTATCCCCTCAGATTCTAAGCGTATGACACCTCCCACTCCTGCATAAATCTTCACTTTGTAGCCTGCTTCTTCAGCAGTGGCTATGGTCTCAGCGGCGTAGTCATCATAGGAAGCTGGATTGTACATAGTGTTAGCCAGATCAGGATCAAACCAAATTTGAAACATGTGTGCGCCCTTGTTCAACCTTTCGGAGTGTGAAATTCCATTTCCCGCGCGAATGATTTGAACATCGCCTGTATTAAGTGGGCTCCAGCTATCTTGCTTGCTGTCGTAATGTTCCAAATTACCTTTCAGTACAAAGGATAAGATCTCAAATCCCTGGTGTGGATGTTCGCCAATGGTGCTGCCCACATCCGTCCGTGCATGTGCCCAGTACACTATATTGGAATAAGGGCGGAGCTTCCCACCATCCTGGGGAAATCCAATGGGTTTGTTCTCTATGATCTCGCCATCGTTGAATTGCCCTTTTCCCTGTTCGTCAACCGTTGCTTTAATTATCCCCATGATGTTGGTATTACTAATGTCATTTTATTCCCATTTAGCTGTATGGTGGCACTGCGTGCTGTAATTTGGACAGCTGCCCCTTTATTTAGCGCTTTGCGCTGCAATTCAGTTACAATTAATGACGGTGCGAAGCACCAAATTACGACGCGTAGCGTCAAATTACTATTGAGTTTAATGCTTCAAAATCCCAACCTCAATCGTCGACCCATTGGGCTTCCCGGTGTAAACCCTATGCGTTGCTTTGATAAAGTCCTCCTCTTTTGCCATAAATATATTGTCCACGTATTTCTGAGGATTGCGGTCTATTATCGGAAACCAGGTACTCTGAATGTGAATCATGATCTTGTGTCCTTTCTGAAAGGTATGCAGTACATCGAGCAATTCAAATGGAACCGAAGTAATCTCATTGGGTACAAAAGGCTCTGGATTCTCATCACTATTTCTGTACCTGCCTCTAATGGCCTCGCTTCTCACCATCTGCTGATAGCCGCCATATTTCTTATCCTTCTTGTGCGGATAGCCTGCATGATCGTCTGGATAAACATCAATGAGCTTTACAATCCAATCACAGGCAGATTCAGAGGTGCTCACCATCAAGTTCACCTGCATACTTCCGGCAAATGTTATGTCCTCTTGCAACACTTCCGTAGAATAGACCAGCACATCTTGCCTTCGGCCAGAAAAGCGCTGGTCGTCAGTCATATATTCGCGCGTCATGCCTGTAGTTATTTCCGTGGTGTAAGGAACGGGTTTAGCAGGGTCACTTACAAATTCATCATAGGTATTCCCCGAATTGAGGTTGTTGAATGAAAGTTGTCCTTCAGAAAGCAGATGCAGGGTACTTTCCTCCAAGTCGGCTGGTGGCCAGGTATTAAATTCATGCCATTTGTTCAGGCCCGTTTCAAACATATAAGCTTCCGGGAGCTTTAGTTCGCCCTTACCCTTTAAGTAGTAATTAAAAAACGGAAGCTCAATATTTTCCTGGTAAAAAGTGGACGGTGCCGGATCATCACCAAAATGCACAAATCCCAAGCTAGAACCATCTCCCCTGGCCCATCCGCCATGCCTCCACGGCCCCATCACTATGGTATTATCGATACCCTTGTTATTCTTTTCAATGGCATCATATATAGCTAAAGGGCCGTACAGATCTTCCGCATCGTACCAACCTCCTACTGTCATTACAGCCGGCTTCACATTGTTCAGGTGAGGAATGATGTTCATATTCTGCCAAAATGAATCATAATTGGGATGCTTAACAGCCTCATTCCAAAATGGAATGGAATCGTGGTAAAATTTATTGGCTTTACTCAATGGCCCCAATTCTTCCAAAAAAAATTGATACCCATCTGGAGTTCCGTGATTGAACCTCTTTCCCCAGTCCTTCGTGAGTTCCGGCCGTTCTTTTCCGAAGACGTAAAAGAAATTAAAGCAATGGGGCAAAAAGAAGGCACCGTTGTGATGAAAGTCATCCCACCACCAGTCGGCGATAGGCGCCTGTGGAGAGACTGCCACCAATGCAGGATGTGCATCGATAACAGCTGCTGCAGAGTAGAAACCGGGGTATGAGATTCCCCACATGCCCACCTTTCCGTTGTTATTTTTTACATTCTTAATCAGCCAGTCCACGGTGTCATAGGTGTCTGAACTCTCGTCGATGTCCTTTTTTCCTTTTTTGATATCGATGTGCATTCTCATGTTCACATAATCCCCCTCCGACATAAATCGCCCGCGGACATCCTGATATACAAATATGTACTTCTCTCTGGCAAACAGCATGGAAGGCCCAATTCGCGCTAGAAATTGATCTTCTCCGTATGGATTCAGTGAATAGGGAGTTCTGTAAAGCAGGGTGGGATACTTCTCCGACTGATCTTTTGGGGAGTAAACTGCTGTGAAGAGCTTCACACCATCGCGCATCAAAATCTCATACTCCTTTTTGTCGTAGTTCTCCGCGATCCACAGAGAGTCTGCCGTTTTTTGCTCATCGGCGCGTATCTGAAATGTACCGGCACATACAATCACAAACAATAGAAAGATCAATCTCAGCTTCCTCATTCAGCTCATTTTTCTAATTTTATATTTTGTCGTTCAAATCTACACAGAGTATGCTCAACTACAAAGAGGCCAAAGACTTATTGATTCAGCACGTTTCTAATACGGGTGTGGAGACAATTCAGCTCAGTGATGCTGAGGGCAGAATTACTGCAGAGGACATCCTCTCTCCGGTCTCCCATCCCCTCTTCGATCAGTCAGCAGTTGATGGCTATGCCTTTCACTTTGGATCGTATACTCGCCTCGCTCACAATGACGATAACCATAACGATGACAAAATCAGGCTTCAGGTAAAGGGTGAGGTAAAAGCAGGAGACCCGGGCGAGGTTCAGCTGAACGCCGGAGAAACCCTTCGAATTTTTACAGGGGCCAGAGTTCCCAATGGAATTGATACAGTGGTGATGCAGGAGCAGGTAACGGCTGACGGATCAGAGATTGTATTGGGAAAAGAGGTAAAACAGGGACAGCATGTGAGAAAGGCTGCTGAACAGATAAAAGAAGGAGAGCTAGCCATAAAGAGGGGCAGTTCTATTAATCCCGCTACCATCGGTTTTCTGGCCTCATTGGGAATTATAGAGGTTGAGGTTGCGAAACCCCCTATTGTTAAAATAATTGTGACGGGCGATGAATTTGCCAGCGATACAGACGGTCTTGCCACGGGAAAGATATTTGAATCCAATGGGGAGATGCTGGTTGCTGCATTGAATAAAATGTGTATCCAATCATCCTTTGAGGAATGCACGGATAGCCTGGAGCTACTAACTGAAAAAGTAAAGGTTGCGAGCGAAGCATCTGACGTGCTGCTTGTGTCCGGTGGTGTGTCTGTGGGTGATTATGATTTCACAAAACCTGCTTTGGAGG
This sequence comes from Flavobacteriales bacterium, assembly GCA_012966015.1. Taxonomy (GTDB): domain Bacteria; phylum Bacteroidota; class Bacteroidia; order NORP154; family NORP154; genus NORP154. Next base: position 18,129 of record DTRI01000350.1, read on the forward strand.
CCAATGGATATGAAGAGATATTCCACAAGGTGAAGCAGAAGCCCGGCAAACCACTACTATTTATGAAGAAGGGTGATAAAGTCGTTTTTGGTTTACCTGGAAATCCGAGAGCCGTGATGATTTGCTATTACCTATATGTACTACCAATGCTCAATGCTATGATGGGTAGATCATCGCCATACTTAACGCAGGCTGCATTTAAATCGGCCAGTGCTTATAAAAAGAAGGATGATGACAGAACGCATTTTTTGGCTGGCAAAATTAATGGAAAAGAAGTTGAGTTCCTGGAAGTTCAGGGCTCTCATATGATGAAGTCGCTGACGGAGGCGGATTGTATAATAGTTAACCCCAAAGAAACATTGGAAATTAATAGAGGTGATCTAGTTAACGTAAGCATCCTACCGTAAAAGAATAGTTTAAAGTTGAAAGTTAGAAGAAGCTATGAACCAAAAACTTCAGACTTGCAGCTTTGAACTGAATATCCTGAACTAATATCTCACCTTTATATCAAATATTATGATACCTGATATCTCCATCATCATACTCGCAGGAGGCAAAAGCAGCCGTTTTGGTGCTGATAAAGCGCTCGCACACTTTAATGGCAAAACACTTATCCACAATACCATTGAGCTTGCAAAAGGAGTTACCGACAACATTATCATTATCTCCAATCAAGATGGATACAATAACGTTGAATTTCCTGTTTATCCCGATATATATAGAGACAAAGGGCCTCTTGGCGGTGTGCACAGTGGCTTAGTAAATTCCAATTCTGAGCTCAACTTCGTCCTCGCCGCGGATATGCCTTATGTAACTTTAGAGTTAATAAAATATACTATCAATAAAGCAACTATTGACTCAAATGGCGTCATACCTATAGCAAACGGACTTCCAGAACCATTGTGCGGAGTCTATTTGAAAAGCGTCATACCAACGATTGAAAACTGTATTAAAGAGGATAAACTCAAAATGATGGACGTATTAAAAGAGATTAAAGCAGAATATATTGAAGTAAATGCGGAAATGAGCTTTTATTCGCCATATTTGTTTTCGAATATTAATACTGAAGAAGATCTAAAGATTGCCAATCGTTTAATGAATGAAGGTTGATATATTACTTTTTGGACAAATCAGCGAATTAGTTGGAGAGCAAACAATAGTCATGGAAAACATAAATAACAAAGAGGAGCTGATGAAATCCATGTTCGCTACTTATCCGGCGCTGAGCAAAATGAATTTCAAAATCGCAATAAACCGTGAATTAACTGAATCTAATCTCAATTTAAATGATGGAGACCAAGTAGCGCTCCTTCCTCCTTTTGCAGGTGGATAATGCTAATCCTATGGAAAAAATTAATCCAGAAGAATTAGAAGACCATGAAGTTAAGCATTCTGGCGGTACGGATATTCCGGCCAGGGTAATATTATTCGACGATGAATGGCATACCTTTGAGCAGGTAACCGAGCAGATCATTATCGCCATTAAATGTAATCTTCAGCAGGCTGAAAGCCTTACATGGATGGTACATTCAAAAGGAAAGGCCCTGGTTTATAAGGGTGATATGGGCGAATGTCTGAAGGTGAGTGAAATTTTGGAAGAAATAGATCTCGGTACCAGGGTAGAATACTAAACTATGACAGAGAATACCGCAAGGAAAAAGCCTAAGAAGGTTTTTCTCGAAGGCCCAATTAGCCCCCAGTTTGTGGCAGATTCCATTTCAAAACACAGTAGCAAGACAGACATTGGTGCGCATAATATTTTTATGGGGCAGGTCCGTGCAGATGTGAAGGGCGGCAAAGAGGTCATAGCCATTGATTATTCTACCTATCGGGAAATGGCTGAAAAAGAGTTTCATGAAATACGCGAATCAGCCTTTATACAATTTGACCTCAACTGTATGCACATCTACCATAGCCTGGGGCTGGTGAACGCGGGTGAAATCTCGCTATTTATCTTCGTGTCATCGAAGCATCGGGATGAATGCTACAAAGCCTCCCGCTTTCTTGTAGAGGAAATCAAGGCCAAGGTCCCCATTTTTGGCAAGGAGATTTTCACCGACAACTCGCACGGTTGGAAAGAGAATAAATAAGAGGGACTAGGGAAAGCGGCCTGGGGTTTACATTCCCCTGCCCCCGTCACTTGTCCCACTTTTATATTGGGATTTAGTAATTTGTACCCATGAAAGACATAACCGCAAAATCAAACACATTACGTTCTGCAATTGCACAGGCTACAGTCGTTGTCAGCATGCAGGAGACTATCGATGCTATAAATAGCAACGCTGTTGAGAAAGGCAATGTCTTTGAAATGGCCAAGGCGGCGGGACTGTTGGGAATAAAGAAAACACCCGACCTCCTACCCGATTGTCATCCCATTCCCATCGAACATGCTGCCATCGAATATGAGATAGAAGGGCTCAATATTGTTATTGAAGTAACGGTGAAGACGATTTACAAAACTGGTGTTGAGGTGGAAGCCATGCACGGAGCGTCGGTGGTAGCTCTTACCATTTATGACATGCTCAAACCCATTGATAAGGGCATCGAAATTCATGCTATTAAGCTACTGGAGAAGAAAGGCGGAAAATCACAGTATAAACAAAAAAGTGATCTCTCCCTGACAGCAGCGGTAATGGTGAGCTCAGATTCAGTATCGAAGGGAACCAAAGAAGACAAAGCTGGCGTGGTTGTGAAAGAAAAGCTGGAGAAGCTGGGTGTGGATGTGAAAGAATACATCGTACTTCCTGATGAGCCTGAGCAAATAAGAGCAAAGACAGAGGAGTATTGTGCAGCTGGAATCAACATGGTTGTTATAACAGGCGGCACCGGCTTATCCCCCAGAGACCATACCCCGGAAGCATTGAAACCCATTATCGACCGGGAAATACCAGGGGTTATGGAAGCATCGCGCAGCTACGGGCAAAACCGGACACCTTATGCCATGTTATCAAGAGGAATTGCTGGTATGAAAGGCAATACGCTGATCCTGGGTATTCCGGGCTCCACCAAGGGGGCAGCCGAAACCATTGACGCACTATTTCCGGCAATCCTGCACATTTTCGTGGTTCAGGATGCAGGGTTCAAGCATTGATAAATCAATCATTGTTGCATGCCAGTGAGGTATGAAAAACATGAAATGCCTAAATGGATAGGTTCATCGCTATGCTTGATTGCCGACAGGCAGTCTCAGAATTTCAGTTTGTTTGAAACGATTTTTATTGAAACTTTTACACGAAATATCCGTATATTATTCTTACTCTATTAATCAATCAACTATTAAATTCTGCGAGCATGTCATACCTGGACCATAAAAGTGGAATGTGGAAAGAGGGAAGCGGAAAGCGCTTCTTTGACCTGGGTATGTTAACGCCGGGAAATCCCCGTAAGGCCAATCGAGCAATCCTATATTATATGCTGTGCGCCCTTTTTCTTGTTGGTGGATATATAGCTTCCTTTTACTTTTGAAACGCACACCATCGAGGTGTTATTTTGTGTGCATAACCACGGCTTTTACAGCTGAAACATCACCGTTGATCTCCAGAAGAAAATAATATACCCCATTCATTACCTGACGGCCATTTCTGTCATCACCCTTCCAGGTATAGGTTTGCAGGCCATTGGTAAGGCCAAAAGAAATCTCTTTTATGGTTCTTCCCAGCATATCAATTATGGAGAGGCTTACCTCACTCCTCTCAGATGTATAGTATTCCAACGTCGTATTATTATCAAAGGGATTGGGATAAGCCCTGAGATTTACTGAATTATTTTCTGAGACCTTTGGATTCTTTATATCAAGTGGTACGGAAAGAAGGCTATCCAAATTGAGCAATTCATCACCGGCCTGGTACAATAAATAATGAAAATACACGAGAAACATCTCATCCGTAGTAGACCCTCCGGCCACCACCAATTGTGGTGGATTGTTGGGGTTATTGGGATTGGCTGAGGTATTATCATAAGTTGCCTGTCCGTACAGCTTGGTTCCTGCATTTAAGACCATTACCTTCTTAAAGTTGTAAAAACCCTGCCATTCAAAATCCCAATTATTAATTCTGGCAAGAGGCATAGTGTCATTGGTTGCTGAAACCGCATAAGCTTCAATGCTCTTGCCCAATAGGTGCATATGCGGAAACACCGTGAGCACAGAAAAGCTGCCGGGTAGAGTACCTGCACCTGTTGGATACTGTGCATCGAATGTGGTTATAGTATCAGCAGGTATAACCAATGCCCAATTGCTCAATATCGCTCCGGCACTCACCTCTCTCACATTTGTTATAGAATCTGGATAGAAGAAAAAGTTGACATAAGTACTGTCTTTGAGCCCTGCCGATCCATTCGGATAATGGAGCTGCAAAACGAGGTTGGAGCCCGGTGAAACAGTCATGCCCATATTCATGCTCCCCATACTCGGGAATACTGTGGGGCCTGCACCAGGAGTAAAACCAGTCATAAGGCTTGCATCATTAATACCTAAACATCCGGATGTATCGGTTTGAGTGGTTCCGGTTTCATCCAAATAGGCCAATGCATGGTGAACAATTGAACGGTTGCCCGGTATCACCTCAATGGCCTTAATGAATTTAGTTTCAGAGATATTGATAGGTATTGAAAAGCAGACATACTCATCAAATCCCAAGGCCTTGCTGGTATACACTGGAATTTGCAGCTTGAGGTCGGGAGTTCCTATCTCAGAACCATCCACAAAAACGGGAGGATCGGGAGCCAGCAATGGGTCGCCCTCCGGCGTTCCATTACCAATCCAATCAACGATATCGTCAATTTCTTGTTGTGAGAGTAATCTCTCTCCGGCGTAATGCTGATAAGATGTGTCCGGAGGCCAGGGTGGCATGATTCCGCTTTGAATGTAAAATGGGATTATACTGCTTTGAAGCACCACGTCACTATAAGATTCCAGTGGAAATGGCGCTATACCACCACTTCTATGACAC
>DTRI01000351.1:0-3702 GCA_012966015.1 Flavobacteriales bacterium
CCAAAGCGGATTCAGAAACTTCCGGGGAATTGGCCTTAAATACCAATGAAGCAACCGAGACCTCAGAAACTTCAGAGACGCCAGAGATCTCAGAAACTTCAGACGCAACAGAGACGTCAGAGACTTTAGAAACTTCAGAGGCGTCAGAAACTTCCGATGTGTCTGAAACGGCGGAAGCGTTTTCGGAGGCCGAAACAGAAACGACCAGTGAATCTAGCTCATCTTCTTCTGAATTCGACACGGAATCAGCATCGAGTACCGTGCCTTCCTCAGCATCAGAAACAAATACAGAAACTGTTAGCGAACCGGCTTCAACTTCTTCCGAATCGAGCACTGCTGGTGGATCCCTGGGAGAAGAGACACCCGAAGATATTATAGCCCAAATAATGGCTGAAGAAGAATCTGAGTTCACGGCAAGTGAAAACGCAGTAACAAACGAAGCCCCGGCAAGCAGTACAACAGCCTCATCGGAACCTACAGCCAGAACGGAAACCGAGACCGGCGAGGAGACCACATACGAGCCCCCAATATCTGAAGAACCACAACCCAGCTTTGCAGAAACCTACGAGGATAAGGAAGTGGTAAATATTGAAACATATGATGAATCGGACAGTGAACCGGAAGTCACATATGAAGCCGAAGCGAGTGTCGCAGAAACCTCCTTTAGATCACCGGTAGTGTCCTCCCCTCTACCTGCAACCGCAGAACCTTTGACAGAAGATATATTTACTACTGCCACAACCAATACTTACAATAGATCGAACCCGATCCCTGTGAACCGAGCGGTGCCAAGTGGATTGATATTTAAGGTGCAGATAGGTGCATTTAGAAACCCAATTCCGCAGAATTTATTTAAGGGAATAAGCCCAATAATGGGTGAAAAAACGGCGATGGGTTTCATCAGATATACCGCGGGCCTATTTAAAAAAATTGAATCGGCTGACCGAGCTAAATCAGTGATTCGCGAATATGGCTTTGGTGATGCGTTTGTCGTAGCATTTTATAATGGCAACCGAATTAGCATTAACGAGGCCAGAGACATTCTAAACGGTGGAGAAGCACCTGCATATGCATTGGTTACAAAAAAGACTGGCACCGGTGATGCATTTTCTGGTGGTTCAACTTCTGCGGCTAGAAGTGAAGCTGCTGGCTTTGGCACAACAGACCTGAGCTCCATTTCCAAGCTGCTTTATACCGTGCAGGTTGGAGTGTATAAGAATCCCACCAATATCGGAGAAAAGTATGGACTGGGGAAGCTAAACAGCATCAATACTTCAAATGGACATATCCGATACACATACGGTATTCACCACAATATAAATCAGGCGAACGCCTCAAAGGTCATAGCGGTTGACAATGGAATCTCCGATGCGTTTGTTACAGCCTACTACAGGGGCGAAAGGATTAGTTTAACCAAGGCTCGAACACTTGAGCTCTCAAATGAAAGTGAAGCCTCAACTACATACACCGAACCTGCTGCAGCAGAAGCTACCCTGGATCCAGCATCCGAAGTTTTCAAAGTGCAAATTGGTCAGTTTGGCAATGACGTTCCTGTGGATGAGTCCATCGCATTTTTTTCATTAAAAGAGCTGGGTATTGAACGTCATGAGCAAGGAGAACTTGTCATTTACACCGTTGGATCATTTGACAATTACAATGATGCGGAGGAATTACGCAAGGTGGTTGCATCAAAAGGTGTTGCCGAGGGCAGCGTAGTCATTAACAGAAACGACAGCATTATTCCAATGGAAGATTTCCTAAAGAATTCAATTGACGCTGAAGGGTCTGATGAAACTGCACCGAAGCCACCAATAGATGAAGAGCCGGAACCAGCTAACTCTGAAGATAGCGAAGAGCATTTGGAGCTCGATTCAAATGAGCCGCAGAAAGCCAGCCCAGCTGCTGAAGATGAACCTTCAACCGAAACCGAAAATGACGCTGACGACAATGGCCCACTAACGGATGACGAATTCGAAAGAGAACTGCAAAAAATACTTGATGACGATTTATAATTAATCTGGAGCAAGAAGATTTTCCTTGCACTTTACCCACCTTGACAAACCCTAAAGAGCTCACCTGCTTTCAATTAATATTTGTATATTATGCCATGACTTTTTACGTTATCCTTTTCTTGATTGCGCTGGGATTCTTACTGATTTTACTGGAAATATTTGTGATGCCAGGCACGGCTATTATGGGAATAATAGGATTGGTTCTTATGGCTGCCGGCGTATGGAGCACCTACAATACTTATGGAGCTACCTGGGGAAATTATACGCTTCTAGCAACGGGATTCTCCTCTTTTATTCTGGTTGCATATGCTTTAAAATCAAACACGTGGAAAAGGTTTATGCTCAGAGCAGAAGTGAAAGGAAAAGCATTATCTGTCCAGGAGCACGATGTGAAGGTAGGGCAGTTTGGGGTAACCTCTTCAAGATTAGCACCAATGGGCAAAGCCCTTATTAATAACCGATATTATGAGGTTCACTCTTCGGGGCCTTTCATCGACGAGAATGAAGAAATAGTTGTGGTAAAAACAAAAGGACTTAGTACTTTTGTCGAACTAAAAAATAAATAATTATGGAAAGTATAGGTATGCTGATGGCAATGATCGTCGGCGCGTTTGTGTCGCTTGTAATCTTACTTTATTTTATACCAGTAGGATTATGGTTTCAGTCGATAATTTCGGGTGTAAGAATATCCTTATTGCAATTGGTGTTGATGAGATGGAGAAAGGTACCGCCTGCAGCGATCGTAAATAATTTGATTAACGCGAGAAAGGCGGGTGTTCATTTGAACAGAGATGAATTAGAAGCGCATTACCTGGCCGGAGGCAATGTAAAGAATGTGGTGACTGCATTGATTTCAGCGGATAAGGCCAATATAGAGTTAGATTTTAAGGTTGCAGCAGCTATTGATCTCGCTGGACGTGACGTGTACGACGCAGTTCAGATGTCCGTTATCCCCAAGGTTATTGACACGCCCCCTGTTACAGCAGTTGCAAAAGATGGCATACAGCTAATTGCCAAAGCGAGGATTACCGTTCGAACCAATATCAAGCAATTGGTTGGTGGAGCCGGAGAAGATACCATATTGGCAAGAGTTGGTGAAGGCGTTGTCTCATCAATCGGATCTGCTGCTTCTCATAAAGCGGTTCTCGAGAACCCTGATTCTATTTCCAAGCTGGTACTTGCAAAGGGATTGGATGCTGGAACAGCCTATGAGATTTTATCGATTGATATTGCAGATGTGGACATAGGAAAGAACATAGGCGCTGTTTTGCAAACAGACCAGGCAGAAGCAGATAAAAAGATTGCACAGGCCAGAGCAGAGGAACGCCGTGCAATGGCTGTAGCGCTGGAACAAGAGATGAAGGCAAAGGCTCAAGAAGCAAGGGCTGCGGTTATTCTTGCTGAAGCAGAGGTGCCAAAGGCCATGTCACAAGCCTTCCGAGATGGCAATTTGGGTATTATGGACTATCTTAAAATGAAGAATATCGAAGCAGATACAGACATGAGAGACTCCATATCTAAACCACCTTCAAAGCCTAAGAAATAAAAATAAAAAAAAGTAAATATCGGGACGGGACCCGTGGCTTAACTGGATAGAGCACCGCACTACGGATGCGGAGGTTGGGGGTTCGAATCCCTTCGGGTTCACTTGGTGATCAAACCTCGCAACGATAGTTGCGGGATTTTTATT
>DTRI01000351.1:3717-6474 GCA_012966015.1 Flavobacteriales bacterium
AACGAGCCAAGCGATAGCTTTAGTGAGTAGATAAATAAGAAACCCCTAGCTGAGTGAAACGAAGCGAGGATTGATTCCCTCCACGGATTAGAAGGGATCAGCGTAGCTAATCCCTTCGGGTTCACTTTTAAGGAGACAGCACCTTTATACAAAAGTGTTGTCCCTTTTCTGTCACACAACAAACTCTGGCTCCCTCTATCCTGTTAAGGTAGTTTCGTATTCAGAAATTTCATTAAAATATTTCTAATTGAACTTCTTGAAGTTTTCGGCTTGCTCGAAGATCTCTTTGTACACTTCATCCTTGTATACGTAACTTGTGCCGTTAAAATAAACCAATGCAGCCGCAGGAAAAAGTAATACAATGCTACGATGCTACTGCCGAGAAGTATGCGGCACAATTCATTGATGAGCTTTCAAAAAAGCATTTCGATAGCTTACTATTAAAAGAGTTTGCTGCTGCAAACAAAAACAACACGCCCTTTGCCGACTTTGGTTGTGGGCCAGGGCAGACAACCAAATATTTGTACGATCATGGCATTACAGACATTGTTGGTATAGACATCTCTACCGAGATGATTAAAACTGCAACAAACTTATTCCCGAAGATGGATTTTGAAACAGGCGATCTTCTTAACCTTACCCATAAGCCTAATTCTTTCGGTGCAGCAATTGCATTTTATTCCATTGTACATTTTACCTATCGCCAAGTAAAGATTGCTTTTGAAGAAATACACCGGGTGCTAAAGCCCAATGGAGAATTTCTTTTCTCATTCCATATTGGAGATGGAATTCTGCACCGGGATGAGTTTCTGGAACAACCCGTAGATGTAGATTTCTACTTCTTTGAAACTGAAAAAATAATAGAACTGCTTACCAAAACAGGTTATGAAATTATAGATGCCTTAGAACGCCACCCTTATGAAGATGTGGAATATCCAAGTAAGCGGGCTTATATATGGGTAGGTAAAACCTCCAACAGCAAAGGTTAAAAGACAAGAAGGAAAAAGGAGTAGTTGCTAATCCCTGGTTAATACCAGCTTTTGCGTTTGGCCAGCTACCGTAATCAGGTAAACTCCCTCTGCTTGCTCGCTTAGGTTTGCTTTGGTGTTTACTTTTCCTTTTGCAATACTGCGGCCTTGTAAGTCGGTTATCTTATAGGTGGCACCTTTAACTCCTGTAATGGTAACCAGCCCTGTAGTTGGGTTGGGGTATATTGCCCAATCCATTTCAATTGCCTCCTTTTCAGTAATGCCAACCACCGGTGCTGTATATAGGTCGCTTTCCCACATGCCTCTGCCGTAAGTTGCAGCTCGCAGCTTGGTATTGGGATAGAAAATATCCATGTCATTTACTGGCAAGGCGGGCATGCCTTCATTGAAGGGTTGCCACTGGCCCATATTGTTGTCTCGTACAAAAACACCCATGTCTGTACCAACATACACCCTGTCTGGCGAGTCTTTTTCATGCACTATACAGTTTATCGGTGTGTTGGGCAGGTTGTCGCTAATGTTGCTCCAGTTGGCTCCGCCATCGGATGAATAATACACCTTGGTTCCGGCAGTATACCCCTCAATGGTGAGCCAAACTTTCATGGAATCATTTTCACTTATTTCGATATCAGAAGGGTTGTCCGCAGGTAGCCCGGCACTGATGTCTGTCCAGTTGCTACCACCATCTGCAGTCATATAGGTTTGGTCATCATTGGCTACATATATATAATCAGTATTCAAATCCGATACATCCATGGCCTCCATATAGTCTGTACTAAAGCTGGATATCTGGTTCCAGTTAGCTCCAGCATCGTAGGTGCGCCATACATCTACGCGACCTATATATAAGGTGTCATCATTGGTAGGGTGCATGTGTAGCGGTGCCAGAAAGGCGCCAACTTGCGGATTGATAACATTAGCAAATGTAACACCACCATTGTATGACTTTGCGATGCTACCCCATTGGGTAGATGCCCAAATGTAATTGGTATCCTGCCGGGATATGCGGCACTGGCCACCATCGGCCCCTCTTATAAATTTCCATTCCGTATTGTTTAGCTTGCTGGTGCCATTGTCTTGTGCGCCACCTACCATGAGGTATTCTTTGGTGGCCGAAATGCCCAGCCGATTGTATTGCGTTAGCGTAAGTCCGTTGTTCATATAGTTCCAGGTGGTGCCATCGTTGGATGTTTTGCTGATACCACCATCGCTACAGGCATAAATGTCAGTCCCGTACATTGCCATCCAATGGATATCCGAATGCACATATGCGTTGGTGTAGTCTGTCATGATACTAAAACTCTGGCCTCCATCCAACGAGCGCCATGGGCGTATGCCAGCAATTATTACATCGTTGGCGTTGGTGTCGTTCACTGTAATGGCCATATTATATCCGGTTTGCCCGCTGTTGTCTGCGCCATTTTGGTCGTAGCCATACATGTTCGGGCTGGTGGCCCCTACAGTAAAATTAAGACCACCATCATTAGACCGATATATACCATGAAAGGTACTGGGGGAGGTATTGGCACAATGATAATACACTACGTCAGGGTCTGCAGGTGTTACCGCAATTTGTGCTTTGATGATCAATGAAGTGTTAGGCAGGCCACTTGTAATTACCGTGAAATTATCTCCATTGTCTGTAGATCTCAACATGTCTTTAAACACTCCCATAATAGTTGATGGATCATCCGGTTTGAATTCCAAATCCAATACGTAGCCTGTGTATACTTGCGTCCAGGTGGCTGCTGCGTCATACGATCTAAAT
>DTRI01000351.1:6484-7655 GCA_012966015.1 Flavobacteriales bacterium
CACTCCATTACCAAACCCTATTTTACTATGCCTTCTAGTGTTGCAACGTACATAGTGTCGGGTTGGGTAGGGTGAATGAGAACTCTGTATATCCTCTTAAAATCATATAGGTTGTAGCTCAAACCAGTGGTGTCCCAGGTATCGCCACCATCATAGGATTCTATCAGCCCAATACTCCTTGTGCCTAGTGCATCTCTATCGCCCGTTGTAGCAAAAAGGTGATCTTGCTCTAAAGGATGAAAGGCAATATGGCCAATTCCCATAGTAAGCAAACTATCCGTTCCTGTTATGTTCCAGCTTGCACAGGCGTCTGTACTTTTCCACAATCCTCCTGCAGGTGTGCAGGCATAGAAGGTGTTAGAATCAAATGGGTCCATTATCAATTGATCTACCCGGCCAATGCCAATATCAAAATTCGTCCAATTTTCCAATGTGGTGTTAGAGCCAAGGGAGCTCCAGTTGCCTTCTTCCGAAACGGTATAGTCTCCGCCCTTCTTTTTAGTGGCTCTGTACTGGGTCATGAATTTGGTGTATTCCTTTTGCTTAGTACCTGCTGGCGGCAGGAACCCTTCCGCATCTATGTGCCGCTCCATCCAGTGTTCCCAGCGTTTGAAAACGTTATAGCCATCTCCTTTTATTCGCTCCCTCCCTTCAAAATAAGTGTTGAACTCTTGTTGTACCTCATAAAAGCTAATGGAAGGATCTTGCATCATCTCCTCCCACTTTTGAGCGTTAACATCGGCAAAGGATATAGTTACAATGAATAATAGGAGGGCAATGCGTTTCATAATATAGAGTTTACCCAAAGCTACAAAATCGAACAGTAAAAGTCAAGGTGGTAAAAAGGCGTAGTAAAATAGGGTTTGGTAATGGAGTGTTTGCCATTTTTTATTGCCATTATCAGGTGTATCCAAAACCACTAAGCCATCTCGCTAGATTTGGGGTTTTGTTTTTTACACCCGCTCCACTAACTTGATTTGTGATGCTGCCCTCGGCAGCGCTGTGGGACAGTTACCTTAGTTTCTTAACTTGCAGAAGTGAAACGAAGCAAGGATTGATTCCCTCCACGGATTAGAAGGGATCAGCGCAGCTAATCCCTTCGGGTTCACTTGGTGATCAAACCTCGCAACGATAGTTGCGGGATTTTTTATTTCGCAACGAGCCAAGTGAT
>DTRI01000352.1 GCA_012966015.1 Flavobacteriales bacterium
CCTATTGATTGGGGATACGCCAGGGATACCATGTATTATAAGGAGATCAACGAAAAACTGGCTACAGACATTCGAGAAGTTATCAGCATATTTCCGGATAATATTGAGATTATGGGGGAGGCGAGGCCTAAATTGGGAATCAAATCCTTGAACAATTTTGAGAATAAGCAATTTGACAAGATCGATACGATTTCTGTTTCTCTGAGCAGACTTATTAATTACCTGGTTCAAACAAACTTGAGTGAGCCCATGCGAACGCAATTGGCCCAATTACCCGAGAAGTTTGAAAAGTCCATTGGAACGGTTGAGGATGTAATAAGATTGATATCATTTAGTCTCAATAGCACAGATAGAGAGATATCCATATCTGGCAAGATAAGCTCCGAAAGTACGGCTGGGCCAGTACCGCCACCTGAAGCGAAGACAGATGATTCCAGAGATTTGGAGAAAAGCATTGTCAATTTCGTAAATGAAGGAAGTATAAGAATCAGAAAGGAGCTTGAGAAAACTAAGGAGCTAAAGAAGCGAGTTCTCAATGAAATGAGCATTTCCCTAAAAGCTATCGAGGAGAGATTGGAACCAGAATTGATAATCGAATCTTCCGGAAATTTAAAGGAATACATAAAAAAGACAAGGAAAAGAGGGTCTGTCCTGGAGCGGTTAAAGTCCATTAAGCCAGGAATTAGAGGGCGTATTGCCAAGATATGGTATAGGAAAAGTGAGAGTATTTTATCAGCGCGAAAACTTACGCTCTCCACAGGCCGTCTCGGTGTATCTGCAGCATTGTGGCAAGTTGATGATGAAGAAGGCCAGATGCGGATGGATGAGTTCCTCAACATTCTGGAAGCCGTATCTCCAGAGGCCAGGATAATTGATGCATTGCCGTTTTACTATCGACAACTTTTTGTGGGAAAGCAGAACGTAGACCGTGCCTTTTGGACAGGTAGGCAAACCGCGTTAGCTGATGCGGAGAAGGCTGTAAAATGGTTTAGGTTGGGATTAACGCGAAAAGATATTTTCGGCTCCGGTGGACTCTTAATAGCCGGTGAACAGAATTCCGGGAAAACTTATTTGTCGCAATATATTGCCGGAAAGTTCTTCAACAAAAAAATGATCTACCAGATCAATGCACCGGATGTTGGCTCAATCAATATCGCGGATTTTGAAGAGGCAGTTATGAAAGCCTTGAACCCAGAGCAGGTTAATATTGAAGCTGGCACGGAGACGAAGACCTTGGCCACGCTGAATGCTCAAAGTGTGTTTATTATCAATGATCTGGAACTGTGGTGGGAGCGAAGTGAAAATGGCTTAATTGTTATCAAGCACATATTGAGAATGATCAACAAGTATAGCAACAAGTACTTTTTTCTGGTCAATATTAATATTTACAGCTATCGATACATCAACAAGTTTGTTCCCTTAGAGAAGGTGTTTCTGAAGATTCTGGATTGTGAACCATTTAATGCGGAGGAGCTAAAGGATATCATTCTCTTCAGGCATAAGTCCACGGGATTAAAATACAAGCTAAAGAATCATCGTGAAGACGACATATCCGTATGGCGACAGGCACAGCTCTTTTCGAAGCATTTCAACTACTCAAAAGGTAACATTGGAGTGGCCTTGCAAGCTTGGGTGAGCAACATCGAAAGCGTGAATGTGGTAGATAAATCTGGCGACATCTCATTTCGAAAGGACAGCGGAAGAATCAATATCAAGGAGCCAAAAATTCCTGATTTATCCCGACTTAAGTACATGGACCCTGATTGGTTCTTAATTATTCTGCAATTTATTCTGCATAAGCGACTTTCTGTGGAGAAGATCGCCAGAATTTCAGCGGAGAGCAGCCATGACCTTAAGCGGCATCTGCGCGATATGATTAGGGTAGGGGTAATTGTTAAAACGCAAAAGATCAGGCCCTTGAGATCAGGCGATACTCCATCTTCAACGGAAGCTGAAGAACACATTTTTGAGCTCAATTCTTTCTTGAGGCCGCACTTGGTAAACGAGATGGTGGAGAGGAATATCCTCTAACGGCGCACGAATTGCGAAGCTATACGAATTATGATGAAAGTCACTTTTTATAACAGAGTGATCTTTATTATGCTTTCGTAGTATTTGCAACTTTTGGTATTTCGTACAGCAGGTGCACAAATCATACATTAATAAACGAGGATCGGCCTAATACTGCTCTTTTTCGTTCGGGAAATCTTGTGACTTCACGTCGTCTATATAAGCGGATACGGCACCTTTAATATCTTCATACATATTTGCGTACCGCCTGAGGAATCTTGGACTAAATTCTTTGTTGATGCCCAGCATATCATGAAGTACCAGGACCTGTCCATCTACGCCACCTCCCGCACCAATTCCAATAGTTGGAATATTAAGAGACCTGGTAGCTTTAGTGGCAAGCTTTGCAGGAATTTTTTCCAGAACCACTGAAAAGCACCCGATGGCTTCCAGCAGTTTGGCATCTTCCAGCAGTTGTTTGGCTTCTTCCTGTTCTTTGGCGCGAACCACGTAAGTTCCAAATTTGTAGATGGACTGAGGTGTTAATCCCAGGTGGCCCATAACAGGTATGCCAGCGGATAGTATTCTTTCTGTAGAGTCTTTTATTTGTTTGCCACCTTCCAATTTAACTGCATGTGCCTCTGATTCCTTCATTATTCGGATTGCTGATTCCAGGGCAACTTTTGAGTTACCTTGATAAAAGCCAAATGGCAGATCAACCACAACCAATGCCCTATTTACTGCTCTTATTACGGAACTGGCATGATCAATTATTTGATCCAGGGTGATGGGAAGCGTCGTTTCATAGCCGTGCATGACATTGGCGGCCGAATCTCCAACCAGTATCACATCTACACCGGCATCATCAATTATTTGAGCCAGTGAATAGTCATATGCGGTGAGCATGGATATCTTCTCACCTTTCCGCTTCATTTCCTGCAGAACGTGCGTAGTAATTTTTTTCGCCTCTTTTTGTATGCTCATTACTTTTTTCCTGATGTGCGTTGCGAATCTATCAAATTTCTATGAATTATTACTACCTGCCAACCTGCCTGGATGCCGGCAAGTTTCCCGAAAATATACCGCTGAATATATCAACAACCCTCTTTTTCGCCCATGCCAGAGTTCAGCTGACCAATAAACTATATGATATGCACAATTAGCATATATTTTGATAAATTTGCATTTCTTAAAAATTATGCGAAAACTACTCATATTAATTGTTCTTATTGCTGCTCTGGGCCAGGGCTGCGAAACAGATTTTGAGGTCAATGCACCCTGGAGAGATGTAACAATCGTTTATGGATTGTTGGATCAATCGGAGTCGCGCCATTTTATCAGGATAAATAAAGCATTCCTGGGCGAGGTTGATGTAAATACCATGGCACAAATTCGGGATTCATCTGAGTACGATCCAGCTGATATTGAAGTTACTATAGAAGAACGTAATGAAGAGGGTGTCGTTCAAAACGTTTGGACACTTCAAAGTATGACGGACACCATGAAGGTTGGTGGAACATTTTACGCGCCGGATCAAACATTGTATTATTTTGACAATGCGCTGGATTCTTCAAAGTTGTATAAGCTTGTTATTAGCAATAAAGTTTCAGGTAAAGTTGTATCGGCCACAACGCCGATTATTGAGGATTTTTCGTTTCAATTCGGAACCTTTTGGGCGAATCCTCAATCAAGGAAAGTAAACTTTTACAAGGATGGTAGCTACCAGACATTTAACAAAGCCGCTTGGTACACCCCAAAGAATGGAAAGCGGTATCAGCTTACGTTGAGGTTTCATTACCGCGAAGTGGATCTGGGCAATCCAGGTTCTGATACGTTGAACCTCTATATCGATTGGATATTTGCAGCCATAACTTCTTCAAACTTAAACGCTGGCGAGGAAATGGGAGTGGAAATTAATGGGGAAGACTTCTATCAATTTGTAGCGAATAACCTGACACCTTCTTCGCCCTCAAATTTTGTTGAAAGATACATTGGGGAGCTGGATTTTATTGTTGATGTGGCAGGTGAAGATTTGCACACATACATAGAGGTGAACGCACCGTCAACAGGAATAGTTCAGGAGAGGCCTGAATACAGCAATGTCTTTGATGGTAACGGAAACAGCGGGATTGGAATTTTTTCCTGTCGGCATACGGTCACAAAGGCGAATGCAACACTTAGCACATCGGGAGTGACTAGTAACTCAAAAACAGAGCTATGCTCTGGTCAATACACCTGGGAGCTGGGGTTTGTTAATCCGGGTACCTGTAACTAGTCTTCTTAGAAGGTAGGTGGTCTTTCCCGTATCTCTTGAGTGCTGCATTGAATTACTGTCATTTTGTCAATCTGGCAGATTATTAGTCTATTTCCATCTATTCTTATCTGGTAGTTGTGCCATTTTTGCAGTTACATGGTGTTTCTGCTAATTGGCATAGTCATTGACTATACAATGCGTGAATAAGAAACGAATTATATTAAACATTAAGATATGAGCAAAATAATTGGAATAGACCTGGGAACTACCAACTCATGCGTTGCCGTTATGGAAGGTAATGAGCCCGTAGTAATACCAAATAGTGAAGGAAAGAGAACTACTCCTTCAATCGTTGCATTTGTTGAAAAGAATGAACGCAAAGTGGGTGACCCAGCCAAGCGGCAGGCGATTACGAACCCCACGAAGACGATTTACTCAATAAAGCGATTCATGGGTGAAACGTTTGACAACGTAACGAAGGAAATAAAGCGGGTTCCCTACAAAGTAGTAAAGGGTGATGGAAACACGCCTAGAGTTGAAATAGACGATAGAAAGTACACTCCACAGGAAATTTCAGCCATAGTCCTTCAAAAAATGAAGAAGACTGCTGAAGACTATCTGGGACAGGAAGTAACGGATGCTGTGATTACGGTTCCTGCATATTTCAACGATTCGCAGCGCCAGGCTACAAAAGAGGCTGGTGAAATTGCGGGATTGGATGTAAAGCGAATTATCAACGAACCTACTGCTGCTGCTCTCGCTTATGGATTGGATAAAAAAGGAGAAGATCTGAAGATTGCCGTGTTTGACCTTGGTGGTGGAACATTTGACATTTCTATACTGGAATTGGGTGATGGCGTTTTTGAAGTAAAATCTACAAATGGAGATACGCATCTGGGTGGTGATGACTTTGATGAAGTGATCATCAATTGGTTGGCAGATGAATTTCTGAAGGATGAGAACATCGACTTGAGAAAGGACCCAATGGCGTTACAGAGATTGAAAGAGGCTGCTGAGAAGGCGAAGATTGAGCTCTCCAGTTCTACAGAAACCGAGATCAACTTGCCTTATATTATGCCTGTTGATGGTGTACCCAAGCATCTTGTTAAGAAATTGACAAGAGCGCAGTTTGAACAATTTTGTGACTCTTTAATTCAGCGAACACTTGAGCCATGTAAGAAGGTAATGGAAGATGCTGGAATGAAGACATCAGAAATTACTGAAGTACTGTTAGTAGGTGGTTCCACAAGGATGCCTGCGATTCAAGCAGTGGTAGAGAAGTTCTTTGGTAAAAAACCATCAAAGGGGGTAAACGCAGATGAAGTAGTAGCTGTTGGAGCTGCCATTCAGGGAGGCGTTTTAACTGGAGAGGTAAAAGATGTTCTCTTGTTGGACATTACGCCCCTAACACTTGGTATTGAAACCATGGGAGGCGTCTCAACTAAATTGATAGAGGCAAATACGACGATACCAACGAAGAAATCGGAGATATTCTCAACGGCATCTGACAATCAGCCATCGGTTGAAATTCACATTCTGCAGGGAGAAAGATCTCTGGCAAAGGACAATCGTACGCTGGGAAGGTTTCACCTGGACAGTATTCCACCTTCGCCGAGAGGAGTTCCGCAAATTGAAGTGAGCTTTGATATTGATGCCAATGGTATTTTAAACGTTGCTGCAAAAGACAAAGCAACGGGAAAAGAGCAGAGCATTAGAATTGAAGCATCTTCAGGGTTATCGGATGAGGAAATTGAGAAAATGAAGCAGGAGGCTGAGGCCAATTCAGAGGCTGATAAGAAAGCGAAGGATGAAATCGACAAGATGAACAGTGCAGACGCATTGATCTTCCAAACTGAAAAGCAGCTAAAAGAGTTTGGCGATAAGATTCCAGCTGACAAGAAAGAGCCTATTGAAAAAGCGCTGGCTGATTTGAAGGAAGCTTATAAAGGAGGAAGCGAGAACCTGGAAGCCATTGATAAAGCAATGGAACAGCTTAACACCGTGTTTCAGGCAGCATCGGAAGAGATGTACAAAGCTCAGCAAGAATCTCAGGCAGCGCAACCTGATGCTGGCACCAATGGAAACTCTTCTGGTGAAGATGGTGAGGTTACAGACGTAGACTTTGAAGATGTAACTGATGAAAAGAAGGATGGTGAGAAAGAGAAAGTAGTGGAAGACGAAAAGAAGGATGATGAGAAAGAGAAAGTAGTGGAAGACGACAAGAAGGATAAGTAATTAATACTTATTCTTTATTTGTGGAGTCTTGGTATTGGGACTGGGGGCACGGTACAAGGGAAGACTTTCCCTTTTCACCAGTCCCTTGTCCCTTTTTTATGCCAACAAGTTTCCACCCTATAATGTGACTGTTGGCTTGGCTATTGGGCACAATGAACACAGAAAGGCACTTGGGGCACCAATAGAATGCGTTGAATAGGTATCTGCTCTCCACACTTTCTGCAAATACCGAAATCACTGTGCTGCAGCTTCCCAAATACATCCTTTAATCTGTTCAATTTTAGCACTGCACTTCTAAGTGCGGCTTCAGCGACGCTCTTGTTGTTAATAGCATCCATCCTGGTTATCCGGCCAATAGCTTCATCAGGTGAAATAGGCTTGGTCATCTCTCTGTACTCTGCCACCGTGTTGGCGGTCTTTTCCATTTCTTTCTCTATCAGTTTTTCTATTTCCGCTAATTCTTTGCTATTCATGACGAGAGTTTTAATTCAGATATAAGATAGTAAATAATGAGCCAACGCTAATAACAACCCATAATAGAATACCCAACATCATGGGCTTCAATCCTACGCCTTTCAAGATTTCCATGGTAAGTCCGGTGCCAATTAAAAATAATGTAAGTGTGAGTGCTTTCTTGGCCACGATAGCGATATGCTGATTGATCTCTGTCAAGGGCTCAACGTACGTATTTACCAGCATGGCCCCAATAAAACCAAGAATGAACCAGGGTGCCTGTGTCTTCTTCTCGCCTTTTTTATAGAAAAAGGAGATGACAAGCACCAAAGGGAATATTAAAAGGGCTCTGGTGAGCTTGGTCACCGTTGCTATTTCCAGGGCTTCCTCTCCATAAACCTGGGCCGCTCCAACAACAGAGCTGGTGTCATGAATTGCCAATGCTGCCCACAACCCAAAGTCAATTTGGTTCAGCTGGATATACTCTCCAATAAATGGAAATATAAACAGGGCAATGGAATTCAGAATAAATACGGTACCTATAGAAACTGATATTTGGTGTTCTTTCGCCCTAATAACCGGGCTTACCGCTGCGATCGCACTGCCTCCACAGATGGCAGTACCTGATGACAATAGCAATACGATCTTCTTGTCGATGCTTAAAAACCTCCCAATCAATAAACCGAGAAGAAT
>DTRI01000353.1 GCA_012966015.1 Flavobacteriales bacterium
CGTTTTTAGCAACTCAAGCGGGCCACCCTCTGCGGCTATTATCACAAAGGCATTCTCTTCGAGGAGTGCCTCAATGATGGGAATACATCGGGTGGCATGGCCCAGCCCCCAATTCAATGGACAAACAAGAACGCGTTTTACAACCGGACTATTCTCTGTACTATCGATGAGCTTTCAGTATTGAAATGTATGAGGTAGGCACCTTTCGTTAGTCCAAGTTCGGATTCATTAACAGTATATTGGTATCGCCCATTTTTTTGCTCCTGATTAACAATCGAATTAATCTTTTGTCCGACCATATTGTATATTTCCAGTGAAACGTATCCGGGAGCGGTTATTACATACTCAACTTCAAAGCTATTTGTGAATGGATTGGGGTGAATTGAAAATTCAAAAGCAGACACCAGGTCGGCTATTCCGACGAAGCCAGGAGTTACTGTTACGATAACTGTCGCGGTATCACACATAATAGGAGTCCCATCGTCGCAGATTACGTAAACAAAGCTATCTGCTCCACTAAACCCTGCATTGGGTGTGTAATCAATGGATGTTCCGTTGACCACTGCAGTTCCGTTGCTCGGCCCCATCGATATGGTTGCTGTAAGGGAGTCTCCATTGCAGTCGCTGTCGTTTAGCTGAATGCTAACGGAAACAAGTGTTGAAGTATCGGTAGTTGCAGCGTCATCTACCGCAACCGGCGCATTGTTCACCGTGCCATCTTTGATAATTGTAAACTCATCAAATGCAGAACCTGTTGTATCTACAAAATAGGCATCCAGCCGGTTATCGTTTACTTCGATAACCATTGAACCCAATTCATAAGCCGCCCTGAAATGTAATTCGTGATCGAGCTGGTTGTCTGAACCCAGATCGCCAATTTTAGCGGAGCACCCAATTACAGAATAAACAGTGCCGCGATTGGGAGTTGGGCCTGTTGAGGTCTTTTTGTAAGCAGCACATTGTGAGGCCATTCCAGAGCCTGCATTCACGACTGTTGAATCAGGAGCGTTAGGCCCACCGGTGCCATAATTACCGTAAATGAGGTAAGATCGTTCATACACGTGGCTATGCCCTCCAAGCACCACGTCTACGCCATAACTTTCCAGTATGGGAACGATATAATCCCTTGTGCTGCGCATTACGGAGCCGTCAATAACTTTGATCAAATCAGTACCGCTGTAACTCTCTGTGTGTGTTCCTCGCGAATAGGGTGTGGCATGTAAATAAGCAATGATCCAATCCTTGTTGGTATTAGCAGCCAAATCGTTTTCGATCCATGTTAACATTGCCGGCAGATGATCTATATTTACGGTAAGGGGTGGCACATAACCAAAAGCATACTCCTCTGTATTAATAGAGATGAAGTGAACATTCCCATAATCATAGGAATAATAGCTCTCCGTTCCGCTTGCAAAACCACCCGCTTCGGCATTGGCAGGCATGGTAAAATTGCTGAAATATGGACCTGCCCCTAGTGGCGCGACAGGATGTGTTGATCCGTAATCGTGATTGCCGGGAGCTGGCCAAACCACGGTATTTTTAAAAATATTCGGATACATATCAAATACCGCTGTTTGATATTCATTATCGCGGCCGTCATCATATGCGTTATCGCCCAACCAAACCCAAACATCCGTATGCTTGTTTCCAACAAAAGATTTGTAGGCATCCCGTACCTTTCCCTGATTTGTATTACCCTCTCCGAAATCACCGATGGCCCAGATTCTCACGGTGCCGCTGGAATCCCCAACTGGGGGTGAAGTTTTGAAGTATTGGGTACTGTCTAAGGCAGAGAGCATTTCGGTGCTCGTTCCCACTGCGTAAAAATATTTAGTTGCAGCAGTTAACCCTGTAATATTAATCTCATGATTTGTTTTCAATGTTGCATCGAACAGGGTCATCATGGTAGACGTGTCGAGCTGGGTGCCATACCAGATCTTAGAATCAACCGTGGAGATAGTTGAATCTGTTCTCCATCTAACTATCATTGAGCTAGGCGTTCCAATATTTAAATAAGCCCCTCTGACTAATGTTTGTTGTGAAAAGGATGCACCCGGAAGAATTACCAAGAGCACAAAAAGCAGCAGGAAATTTTTCATTTACTCAGGGTTCAGTTCTGAACCACTAATATAGAGAAAAATAGAGACGGGGGTATATTGCCGGAACTAATACCGTTTTTGGTGCCCAGGCTTTCTAAATCCAATGTGCTTTTTGGTAGCCCAGATGTGGTAACCAAGGCCGAAGGATACCTTGAGCTCATTCAGCGAAACGGGAGCTACATCTGATAAATGCGTACCAATAACGTATTGTGCATTTATGAATAAGCTGAAGAACCGATTGGCGTAGTAGTTAAATCCCCCGGCAAATGAGATCAATGGACTTAGCACCACAGGATTTGACGATTGTGGCTCGAGCCCGGATAGCGCTACCACTTTTTCATTGAGCTGCCCGACTGCGTATCCGGGGAAAACACCAACATAAGGATCAAAGTGACTATGGGTTCTAAAGTGAAAGTTGGATCCAAGAAAACCGGAATGATTCATTTTGAAGTTACCACTACCTCCAAAACTCCCGAGGTAATAGTTGATGGATCCTTTTATTGATACATTGTTCTCCACGTAATATTCTAAATCTCCAACGAGGTACATATTAATTCCAGCTGAGGTGTAGGTGGGTACTCCAAGAGCAATATTACCTTGAGCCCTGAGTAGACCCTTATCGACATATTGTTTGTTTAAATTCTGTGCGTTCGCAAATAGCGGAAGGCAGAGTAAGATGATAGCAGCTTTTTGCATGGTGATGATTTTAGTTTCGTGGTTTGATGAAGTCAAAGAGAATATAGTTAAGGCTCATTGTAAGGAGAAGATGTCCTTCAAGAGTCAAATCCTCAAGGTCATCATAGATGTGCAAATACTCTTCTGAGTCCTCGTCAATTTGTTCAACTTCTGCCCGAATGTCTTTGCCCAGGTGCGTCATGTACTGCGCTGAAAGCGACAAGTCGAGCCTATCTGAGAAATGGTAACTGGCGCCCAACCCCAGCTGCACGGCAGTCGTCCACCTTCTGGCAGAATTCGAAGTAAAGGCGCTCATAGCAGGATCATAGTACAAATTAGATTTCACCCGTGCGTAGTCAAAGCAATGACCGGCGATAATGTAAGGCGTGAAAGCACCTTTTCGGGTTGAAGTGTTGAAGGGATAGAACATCACGCTCCAGCCAATGTGAACAGTTTCTCTTTGCCCAACACCGCTGTAGTCCGTTTTGATGTAATCCGCGTACCATTCAGTATTGAGTCTTTTGCCAGCGCGAATTCTGTATTGGCCACCATAGCCAATTCCATAATTATTGTTCTTCCCAAATAAGTTGGCGGTATTTCTCATTCCCAGCGAGAACTGACCGTCGACGTGTTCTTTCTTGGAAATGGAACTCTTGTTTCCTCCATTTTGAGCGATTCCTAATAATGGAAATAGGAATATTATTACTATGAGATGGCTTTTTTTCATGATGAGTGATGGTTAGTGTCCGGTTCGCCAATTTAAACGGGGGCGTTAAAATGAATATTGTATCTAATCTGGTACAAGCTGAATTTATTGCGCTTATGCTTTTGCGTTTTCGAGGTTGTTTGGCGGACTAATCGGTCCATATTCCAAGCTGTCTTGCCGGACAGTTTGCGGCCTTGAGCCTGGATTTTTCAGGCAGCTACTAAGCCTTTTCAATTCTCAGGTCAAATACTTTTTTTCATGATCTTGCTTGAGTCGGCATTTTTAGTTCGTGGATCATTTCCGCGAAGCCTCTTTGCAAATGTTAGGCTGAATACGATGAGAACTTTTACAGAAAGCGATTGATTAATTTAGCGGTGTTCATTGTCCACTAATGATCTTAAAACGAAAGAATATTGTCCTCATTTGGCTATTGGCAGGCGCGTTGCTGGTGTTCTCCATGGTTATCGTTGGAGGTATCACGCGACTGAGTAATTCTGGCCTTTCGATGGTTGAGTGGAAGCTAATTATGGGGGCCATTCCTCCATTAAGTGAGGATGCATGGCAAACTACATTTGAAAAGTATCAGCAATTTCCAGAGTATCAAAAAATCAATTATGAGATGGACCTGGTACAGTTCAAGTCTATCTTCTGGTGGGAGTATATTCACAGGACACTCGGCAGGTTCGTGGGATTGGTATTTATATTTCCTTTTGCGTTCTTCATTTTGCGAAAGTGGCTGGATCTCAATCTAATCAGGAAGTGCCTGGTCATGTTTTCCCTGGGTGCTTTGCAGGGCTTTTTTGGTTGGTACATGGTAAAGAGTGGATTGGTCAACGACCCGCATGTTAGCCATTACAGGCTGGCCATTCACCTGATTACAGCCACCATTTTGTTCGGTTATATTTTATGGGTAATGATGGACCTGTGGCATCGAGCTGGGCGGAATGAAGATGAGAGTTTCAACAGCATTCGGAAGTTATCAAAATTATTACTCGGGCTGATATTGCTACAGGTGGTGTACGGCGCATTCGTGGCTGGGCTGGATGCGGGGAAGGCCTACAATACATTTCCTCTAATGGGTGACAGCTTGGTTGCGGAAGGGGTAACCGCTATGAGCCCCTTCTGGAAAAATTTCACAGAAGGCCTGGCGGGCGTGCAATTTGTTCACCGCTATTTGGCTTATGCCATCGTTCTTGTGGTTGGATGGATTTGGCTCAAAGGAAGAAAACTCAATTTATCAAGGGGCTCCAACTCAGCCGTTGTGATGGTCATTGTCATCGTCATAGTGCAGTTCCTGCTCGGCGTTCTTACCCTTATTAATGCCGTTCCTATGACATTGGCAATAATGCACCAATTGGGCGCCATGTTGTTGTTTGTAACGAGTATATATTTGTATTACCAGATGGGAAGGCGACAGGTTTAGCCTAGTATAGCACCAGCTTTCGTATGGCTGATCCATCTTCAGTTCTCAGCTTGAGAAAATAAACACCGGTTGGCTGAGCAGTCAGGTCTATTACATGGGATTTAGCCCCATGAATTTCTTCTTCCAAAATTATGCGGCCCAGCAAATCAGATACCTGAAGTACAATTAACTTTTGACGCCTTTCAAGCTCCAGCACAAAATTACCACTGGATGGATTTGGATTAATGGAGTAGCCCAGATGAGCACTGAAATCCGCAATACCAAGTATGTTACCAACCACGTAAACTTGTGTTATTGAACAGCCATGATCATCCGTAATTAGTATCGAATATGTTCCGGCGACTAAGCCGCTAATATCTTCTGTGGTCTCGCCGCCCGGAGTCCAAAGATATGTGTATGGGCTGGTTCCACCTGAAGTGTTGTGGATTATTGCGCCTACTCCGGTGTTATTTGAATCACTGAAAACCGCAGCGTTAGATTGTATTGCGGTGGGTTCAGGAATATTTGTTGTAATACTTGCCGCACAACCATTGCTGTCAGTTACAACAACAATGTAGGTGCCAGCGGGTATGCTAGTACTGAGCGGGCCTCCTGGTGTCCATGAGTAAGTATACGGTGGCGTTCCCCCAGATGCGCTCGGGTAAATTCCTCCATCATTGCCTCCAAAGCAAGAAACAGACGACACTACTAAACCCAGCGCAGGCGCCCCAGGGTCAATTATTTCAGCAGAATCCATCAATGAAAGACCGAGGTTATCTGTTATGGTAACACTGTACAGGCCAACGGCCAATCCGGTAATAGAATCCGTAGTGGAGCTTCCAGGGTCATCCCATTGAATGGTATAAGGCTGGACGCCCCCGGTTACCATTGCCACAGCAATTCCATCATCATTTCCGCAGGTGCCATCCACGGAAGCTACGTTCAGTGCCAGATTATTGTCAATTGCATTGACATTTAATTCATCAAAATAATACCCATCAGCGGTTGTCCAGTTATCACTTTGAAGGTTGAATCTAATCAGGATACTTTCTCCCACATAATCATTCAGGTCTACCTCTTCAAAAACCCAGTTGGATTGAAACCCATCATATACCGGATTTCCTGGATCCTGATAACCACTACCTGGTTTTGTGTACTTACCGCACAAGGGTGTCCATACTGAGCCACCATCGGTAGATGCTTCTACCTGAGTATAGTCATAACCGGGTTCTAATTCCCACCTTGCCCAGAAGGTTAGATTGGCCTTCATGGCAGCGGTCAAATCGATAGGATTGCTTAAGGTCACAGCAATGTTGGTGTTGTTGTTATAGTCGCCAGTTTCAGAATCAGTTATAGAAGCACTTGCAGTGTAATACACCGAGGTGCTGGTTTCCCACTGGCCCGTATTCCAGCTGTTCATATTGTCGGCATTATCAAAGAATGAAGAAGTAAGCTGGCCCAACGTCTTTGTAATCGTATCAGAGGTTACGTAAAGGCCGTTGTTGAGTGTAATCACAAATGAAAAATCTTGCCCGTCCACGGTGGAGGGGTCCAGGGCATAATAAAATGAATCCACCCTATCCTCTAACAAGCTCATTCCAGCAAATGAAATTGGATCGCCAATACTGTCAATATTTGTTCCTAACGGAATAATTGCAACAGTATATGTTGCAGGGCTATCGAGGCCCAATCGGCGGATATTGAAAGGCAAATAGCCCGATGTTTGCGCAATGTAGCTGGGACTTAGATCTTCTGCAATTGCATATTTGCCCGCTAGTCTGGCCATGGTAAGATTTTGCCATACGTTTTCCTTGCATTGGGGGATAATGCGGGTAGATGCGGGCCAAAAACCGTCGCTTGCCGTGCCCACCTCAGGAGTACAAGAAAAACTCTTGGGTTTAGAACTTTGCTCGCCATACATCCAATCATCAGAATCGCCATTTACCACATAGCTCACCGTTTGATCACCTGTACCGTAGGTATACAAATTGTACGAGGTCATTATTTTTGCGTACTCCACAAAAATTGCTGAGTCGGGTGTAAACAGCGAATATTCATATCCCCATGGATAAATAAAAAGATTCCCATAGGTGTGATAATTCAAAATCAACCTGAAATTGTGGTCCTCACACATGAATTTCGTTGCCTGCGTTTCCGGTTCAGAAAACGGGGCGGTTCCCCGGTACACATTGGAGCTGGTAGTTGGAGAGGAGCCATTGTCGTCATATCCCCAGAAATAACCATAGTTTCTGTTTAGGTCCACGCCGTAGGTACCATCTCCGTTATCCTTTCTGTTCTTTCTCCACATGCCCCCACCTCCTGGATCTGTAGTTTCGTTATGGATATACCCATCTGGGTTTATCATGGGGATAAAATACATTTCTGTATTATCTACGAGATTGGTGATCGTGCTGTCTATGCCATAATTTTCCAGAAGGTAATACATGTAAAAGATCAATTGAGACATAGAACCAGGCTCACGGGCATGATGAAGTGCAGTGTAGAGCACCTCCGGCTCATTCTCGTCAACATTGGGATTATCGGAAATCCGGAGCCAGTATATCGGGTTTCCGTCGTGGGTAGTTATGGTATCAATTTGCTGACGGGCCGAGATAAGATTGGGAAACTTCGAGGCCATTGTATCCAGGTGTGCAAGGAATTCGGCATAGGTAAAAAACCCAGCCATTGAGCCCAGTGAAAAGTTGGCGGGAACCGCATAGTCTATAGGCGATGAAGTACAATTT
>DTRI01000354.1 GCA_012966015.1 Flavobacteriales bacterium
CGCCAAAGCCATATTTACTTCAGCTTGTTTTTCGAGCTTCTCCGCTTTATCGAGTGTTTCCATCAACAGAATAGGATCTTCAATTACCTCAATTTGGTCATAGAGCCGATTTGCTTCCCGCTTTTGTGCTTCGCTAACCGAAATCAGCTCCTCCGCTGAACGCGGGTCCTCAGGCTCTATCATTTCCGTTTGTTCTGTCGACGCTTCAGTTTCAGGAGTGGCGTTGATAGCTTGATCGGTTGACGCTGGAGAAGAAGGGGTTAAAGTAGCTTCTTCTGCTTCCAAACTACTTTCGTCTGTAGTCGTTTTTAAAGCGAGGTCAGCGCTGGGCTCGGGTGTTTCTATTCCATACATTCCCATCACCTCAAATTGCTTTTGAATAGCCAGCTCTTCCAGGTCTACTGCCTTTTCCAGTAAGTCCGCTGATGCAATAACAGATGCGGTATCATCTGCGTCAACTCTTGCTTCTACAGATTGTTTCAGTAAATCATCGAATTCTTCTTGTAAGGTCTCTAAGCGCGTTTTTTGGGTGGGGGACAATTGCTCGCTTGAGGTCGATGCTGCCTCAGCAAGTTTTGTCAGGTTGCTCTGAAATTCGTAATTGTTCAAGGCATTTTTTTGTTTTTGAACAGCCTTTTTACCCAAGGCTGTAGCCTTGTTGAGTTGGGCAACTTTGGCTGCCGGATCGTTGATATTGCTGGCCTCAAGCCTCACTTGTTCAGACTCTTCATATAAGTCTTCCGCCTCTTCTTGCAATTTGTTTATTATAGCCAGGTCATTGTCGCTCATCTGAGAATCCATCTTCTTCTGTTCTTCCAGCTTCACTCTATTTTCTTTTACGGCAAGTTGGTTTAATGCTTCTCGCTGAACAATTATAGCTTCCTGTTCTAGCAACCTGGCCCTATCCAATTCCACAGCTTTTTCTTCCGGGTCCTCCAGCGTTTTTGCTTTTGTCCTGGCGGACTTGGATTCTTCAAAAAGATCATTGGATTTTTCCTTTTGTAAAGTGGCTGTAGCCACGTCACTTTCTGATAGATATTGATTATTCGATGCGAATTCATCAAACTCATTAACATTTTGTTGAAAGTTATAATAGTTAATAGATGACTGTCCAGTGGCCGCTTCCGATTCTTTGTCGGCTGCTGCAGTTTCAAGTTTTTCTGCTTCTCTTATGGCGTTCTCCCTGAACTCAGGATCTTCAATCGTCTCTGCCTTTTCTCTGATAGAAGTAGCTTCTGCTGTGTAGTCTTCAGCTTCTTTATGAAGCTTCTCTACCTGTTGAACTTCAGCCTTCACCTCTTCATTGGTCAAGGCTTCATTTATCGCTTCTTCATTAATGTCATATTTAGCCAGGTCTTCTTCCGAAAGATTTTCACCATTTGCTTCCAATCCTGTTTCAGCTGTATTTTCTTCGGCTGAAACGATGCTAACCAATGGCGCAGTTTCTTCTGTGTTTTCTTCCGTTGATTCCGTCGTATTCATTGCAACTTCCGAACTCTCTGGTTCGGTTTCTGCTGTTGGCTCTGCTGGTTGTTCTTTAATTTCAGTCATAGCAACAGCCTCGCTGGCATCAGAAATTTGATCGCTTGAGGTTTGCATTACCTCAGAGGAGACAGCGGTAAAAAGAGCCACCTCTTCTTTTAGTTCTTCAGCTTCTTTTTCAAATACCTTTGCATCAGCATAGGTTTGTTTAAGCTCCTGCTCGGTGTCTTTCATTTCTACACCTAATTCCTCTGCCTGTCTCAATATTTCTTCTTTAATTGTGGGATCCTTGGTGCTTTCGGCTTGCTCATTGAGGTTGATGATCTCATCATTTATCTCTGCAATCTCATTTTCCATGAACTGAATCTTTTCATAGGATTCGCTGGCCTTAGATTCCTTTAGATTCGCATCTTGTTTCATTTTTCGGGTCATTTCCTCTACGCCCACTTTGGAGTCCGAGCCACTGTTAGCTAAAACTTTCTGCTCTATAAGTAAGGAGATAGACTCATCTACCTGATCAGACTTAACAGCAGACTCAATTCTGACAGCATTATTCTCCGCGGTTACCAGCTCCTTCTGCTTGATATTGGCATCGTAGGCTAATGCCTTGGACATATCAAAAGCTATTTCCGATTGTCTCTCCAACTGTGCTGATTCTTCCTTGAGGTTCTCGGCCGTTTGAAGGGCAAGTTGTTTCTGATCTGGATCTGTAATGTTTTCTACCCTTGCCAGAATCGTCTCCGCCTCCTTTAGCTTTTCTTGTGACTGTTCCTTCTTGGCAGAAGCTACAGAAAAGGAGACTTCAGCTTCATTACTCAATTTACTTTGATCCTCTTTTATTTCTAGTACGTATTTCTTACCTGCGTCAATGAGCTCTTCATCAGATAAATCTGTAAAAGTTGCGGTCTCGCTGGTAGTGGAAGTTTCAGTAGTTTCACTGGTTGTCGTCGGTGGCTCCACAAAATCCTCCTCCGAAGCATTTACATTTAGCTGTGCAATCTCTTGTATTTCTTCAATATTTTCGAGCTCTCCAGTTTCATCAGATATGATATCCTCGGCAGATGCAATTACAGGCGCTTCTCCGGGTCTCTTCTTGAGCTTAACCTTGTACACATTGATTTTTCCAAGTATACTGGATCTCTTGGATGAAAAATAGGCGGTCAGCTCATCCGGAGTTGTTAAGTAGAGAATGTCGTCATCAGCGGAATTAATAGCAAAATCGAGATTAATGGGTTTTGACCAGGAGCCTGAAGATGAGTCATATTCAGACTTAAATATATCATAACCTCCCATACTGTTATGTCCCTTGGAACAGAAATAAAGTATGTTGGAATTTGGATACATAACCGGATATTCTTCATCATACTCGGTGTTGATTGTAGTGCTGAGTATTTTCGGTTCACCCCAATCTCCGTTGTCTCTTTTCGTTACCAGGTAAATGTCCTTATTTGTCCCCAGTGTGCCATAGCTTGAATAGAATAGCATATTTGCATCTTTGCCCAGGTATATGATTGATCGTTCGCCTTTATCCTTATCTGCTGCAGATTTAAAATCATCTGGTTTGACGAGTAGTTTTCCGCCGAATATTGACATGTCATAAGAGCGGAAATACTCGGTTTCTTTGATTTCAGTTTTTTTGAGTACACTTATTTCGGATTTGTGTGTCATTAGTTCCAGGCCATTCTTGCACATCTGAATCTTATGCTTGATATTTAGTGCCAGCGCTTCTTTTTTTGGTGCGGATGAGAGGTATTTTTCGTACCAACTTATCGCCTTGTTAAATTGATAGTTGAGGTGATATGCAACACCCATGTAATAATTGGATTTCTTGTCTGCACTAAGATTTGACGTTACTCGCTGCAGAAATGGAATAGCTTTTTCCTTATCCGGGTTCGCATATAGCATGCACACGCTTAATTTGTAATTGTATTCGATGTTCTCAGGGTATACACTCAGCAATTGTGAGTAAAGTGGATACGCTTTTACGAACTCTTCTTTTTCGAAGAGTTTAGCGGCATTTTTTTGAAGATCCTTCTCTGAATCGTAGTCTTGGGCATAAGAAAATGGCATACCAAGAGTAAGTCCGAAGAGCACGATAAATCCAAGGAGACGCTTGATCCTGTATGAGATCACAAAATTTGCCATAATAATAACCCCGTCGTAGATAAATTG
The DNA here is from genome assembly GCA_012966015.1 of Flavobacteriales bacterium. Lineage (GTDB taxonomy): Bacteria > Bacteroidota > Bacteroidia > NORP154 > NORP154 > NORP154. Next base: position 3,655 of record DTRI01000354.1, read on the forward strand.
GATTATTTAGAGACCTAAACCAATCTCTACCTGATTCAATTTATCTGGGACAGGGTTTGAAATGTATTCAGTATTCGTATTATGTGATGACTGAATCAGTGTTGTTACGAAGATAAACGGCAAAAAGTTACTATTTGGTAAAGAGGTAGCCATTGTTATTAACATACAAAAGTAAATAAGTGCGGGACTACTTTATTCCGAAGAGGTGGTAGTAACAGTTTCTTGAGAGTTGGCGTTGGATTTTTTGTTGAATATTTTTGCCCTGGATTCTTCCTTGCTCAGCAGCCTTTCGATATTCTTCTGATGAGTGATCAAGACCAAAATTGCAATAAGCAAAGAGAATATTACCAGAGAAGGTATAGTGGCTTCAAATATCCATATTACAACTATTGGAAATGACAGCGATGCAATCATGGAGCTAAGTGATACATATCTGGTTATAAGAAATACAACAACGAAAACACCTAACGAATACAGTGCTGCGTAAGGATGTATTGCTAAGATGATGCCCAGAAGCGTTGCAATACCCTTACCTCCCCGGAATCCCACATATATTGGAAAAATATGACCTAGTAGGGCAGCAATGCCCAATGCCAGTTGCAAATCAACATATGGCGCTGTACCAGGTAAATTGTGGTTAAAATCGAAGTATTGTAGCAAATACGCCATTTGAACAGAGAGCCACCCCTTAGCGGAATCCATTAAAAGGACGGTTATCCCCGCTGGTTTTCCCAAGACGCGGAATGCATTTGTTGCCCCCGAATTGCCACTTCCAAATTCACGTACATCCAGATTAAAAAAAATCTTTCCGATCCAAACAGCCGAAGCGACTGACCCCAGTAGATAGGCTATAATGAGTGTTATGATATTGATCGCTGATATCATTATTGCCCAATATAGGATTTATTCGGTACTGTTGAATTTGTTAAGAAAGGTCTTCTTCTTGCGAACGGAAGAAATGATGAACTGATAGGGTGCACCTCCTTTTGTTGCCAGTTTTCTCTTAGTTGCCTTTACCTCCTTAACAATAGTGTTAAAATCTTCATTAGAGGAAATTGCCTGCATCAATCCTCGCTGGTAGGTAAAGAAATACCATTTATCCTCCGTGGCTTCAAGGTAAATAGTAAACACATCGCCCGTGCGTTTCTTAAGTATCTCAATATATCCCTTCAAAGATTTGTGAACCTGCCTTTTATTGACATTACTCAGTCCAATGGGCCCCCTGGATAGGTATGAACCCGTGGTATCATTCCAGTACATCTTCAAATCACTAAAAACCAGTGTGTGAACCAGAGCTGCAGGCATTTTTTTGTATTTGCCATAAAGATTTATCTCCGAAATCGATTTATCGGCAAGATCTTTTCCAATCAACTCGGACAAGCCTCTTTCGTAAGTAGTTCGATTATAATCTATGCCCTCGACAGTTTCATCCTCTGCAAGTGCTTCTGCCATGTTTTTTAAAGCGGACTCGTCAAAGAAAAAGTCTATTGCCATTAATAAATCGAAATCGGTAGTGAGGTTTTCAAGGTCGTGTTTTGCATTACCCAAAGTTGTCATTTCTATTTGCCCAATATTTTGTCCCAAATCAATTTTTCCTTCGCCTGTTACCATACACTTTGATGTATTAATGCTAACCAGGTTACCCGGTAGTGCAATTTCGCCAAGTTTGTCTTTATTAGAGATCAGATACTCTTGTTTGGATTTCTCATAGAACAGGTATCCTGCAGCTGGAAGTACAGCAATGTCATTTTTTTTGTTTTGCAGGGACAAGAATGTGGCGTATGTATATGAGGTGTCTTTACCCAATAATATTCCGGATGACAGCTTGTCATCTGTTAAGTTAGTAGGGAACGTATCAACTGGCAGGTAAATGGCATTTGGATTAATATCCTCTGAAAATTTGAACCAATTGCTGATAATGCCTTTACAGGAATGACTGATTTTGGTAAAACCCGAATAGTTTACAAATTCGTTCGATGCTATTAGCTTCACATCTCCCATAAATGCAAATTTGGGGCTGAGTTTAAATCCTGCATTATCTGCAATTTTTCCAATAGCATAAGTCTGGGCGGTGGTGTCCACGGTGATCTCATCGAAATGAATAACTTGCTTTTCATTCTTCTCGTCGATATAGTCATAATCGCCTACTGCCTTGTACATTTTCTTGGCCTTAATATCAACTGTGCAATTGTACATATTATGATATCTGGTTACCACGTTAGCCATTATTTTTGCATTTTCCAGTGTCTCCATTCTGGCTTTCTTATGGATGGTTACGTCTCCGTTATCCGGATAAATTCTTGCATCTGCGACATTGATGAGTTGTACCTCTTTGGCGTAGATGATACTCTTCCTCACATTGTATTGGGCTCTGGGCGCGATAAACTTGAGAGAATCTTGCTTAGGGTGTGTTGAGATAAATTCTGAACCCTCCAGTTTTACATCTTCTTCACCTTCTATCGCTGTTGTTTGCGAAGTTGCACTCAATTCAATATCTCCTTTATCCATGAACCAGGTAAACTGATCTACAAAACAGAAGTATTGATTTGCCGGGAATTCTACAAAGGACCCTTCTCCATTCGATGCAAAAACCCCTGTTCTTTCCTCAAAATCTATGTGCGCATTTACATTGATGGTCTTAAAGGCAAGCTCTTGTAAGCTATCTGTGGAAAGCTTGAATTCGGCGGTATCTGCGTCAAAGGCATGTTCGCCATAAACCATGAGGTCAGAGATCATTTCGGCCTCCCCAAACTTCATTGAGCCATTTCCCGAGAGTCCTTTTGGCTCTAAATCTACTCCTCCATTCAACATCGCTTCCCCGTCATACATGGCAAACGGCTTGTCAATATTTTCAACGTGCATTAGATCGATGTTAGGCTCCCAATGTATGTCGACATTCTCCGACACCAAACTTGGGTATTCAACAGGGCTAACCTGTTTGTGAACCTCAAAACTTTGCGCTATTGCATTCATGGAATCCGGAAAGAAGAAAAACTCATTGGAGATCGCCGTTGAGGTTAAATATTGAAGTGCGCCGTCACCCTTCAGCCCATCGTGCGAGAGGTTTATCTGATTTTCGTAGTTTGCTTTGCCGCCATACACGCTAAAACCTTCCGGAGGGGTGAGTCTTGAGAAACCTAAGGAATTATCTGGCTGTACCGTAAGTGCTTCCTCAAAGTCGGGAAATATACCGCTCGACACAAAGTTTCCATTAAGCGCAATTGAAGCTGGATCAAAATTATCCAAACTGTCAATAGTGAAGGGCTCCAGGTGGAAATAGAATTTTTCTTTGTCATAAACTCCATTTTGGATGGAGCCTCGTTGATAGTAAGTATACGAATCTTTTAAGCTGTGAAATATTGGATAAGTCGAGGCCGGCTTAACGCCGGATTTGTTCTCTGGTTTATCTATCAAGAGCTCGCCATTTATGTGCTCAATAACGGTCTTGATATAAGTGACTTTCTGCTCTCCGTACTTATTTGGCTCACCTAAAACGCTGAGTCTTAACGAATCAACATTGTCGAGGTTTATTTTGAATTTGTCATATTCAAAGGAGAATTCCCTGCCGAAAAAATCGAACAATCCTGCATGAACTCTACCCGAAAAAATGAAATCTCTATTTTTTTTCAATACAATTTTTTGCGCTGCTGGATAGATGTAAACATTTTGTGAATCACTTAGAAATATGCTGGATACACCGTTCATATTAAGATTGTAATTCAACAGATTTAGGCTGGCGTTAGTCTTATTGTCTGATGTGACAGAGTTAAATTTAATAACGTCGTAATCCCTTCGCCCCGCATTATCGAGCAGGTATTCGAAAGTTTTATCCTTAATATAGGATCGATCCTCGGCATAATTGTAATCTATAAATCCCATATTCGCTAAGTGCATAATCGATTGTCGTACATCTTCTATTGGTGCTCTTAAAAAGTTCGACAGCTCGTAGGTCCAGAACTCCCTGGTATCTGCATTCTTTTTGGAAAATTGCCTCAGCTCTACCAAGGGATGCACGGGAGCCATACCTTGAATCTTATCATATCTATTCTTGCGGTAATAATCAGTTGATTCGAAGTTTGCTTTACTCTCAGATCCAATTCCCCTCAGCCTTTTAAATTCCATTCTCGGGTGGTCGATGTCCCAATAAAGTGCTTCAAAATTCATATCTATTTCATGATAGGTATTGTAATATGGGCTGCGTGCCAGCCCCTTGTTATCACGTATTAAAACCAGTTGCCTGCTAATTACTTTTTCACCCGCACGTTTAACTAGAAATTTCATTTGTAGCTGTGGATGGTACACTGAGTCTTCACCAAGATAGAAGGTAACCGCAGCTTTGCGTGAGGTAATTCCAGCGTCTTCAATGACAAAACTTTTTGAAGCTACCACCAAAAACCGCTCTTGATTTCGACGTATTGAGTCATTCTCGAAATAGAGCTTAAATGTAATATATGCGTCCTCTTCCTTACTTCCGGATCCTATGAGCTTTGGTCCCTGCATTGAAAATCCCCCATCATAATCTACCTTGTCAAATAAATTGTTGATCTGTAAACGTTTATCATAAGAATCAAATCTGGGATAAGTTGCATTCTTTGCTGTCACATTTGCTTTCAATTTATCCTTGAGCATCCCCTGCAGCGGCTTATCAAAATAGTTGGTGTTATAGAAAGTTGCGGAGTCGGCTGTAAATGTCGGGCTCTTGAGGGCTATCTTGTAATCGGAGAGCAGTGCCCTAACTACTTCTTCTTTTACATCACATCTTAGCCATTTAACCAATCCACCTTTACCAACCCAGAGCTTGCTGGTAGGATAGTAGGCACCGGCCGTGCCATAGATGATAGAACTATCCCCCTTAGAATAACATTTAAGATCTACGTTTTGAAATACTAATTTAGGAAGGCTGTCGAATTCAAAAGAGTAGTTTCTATTGCCGGCTGCCCATGTAACTGACGATGATTTATACAACACATCCTCTGAGAATAACTTGTTAGAGAAATCCAGGTAGGCTACAATCTTTCTGGACCGAGCGGTTGTAATAAGTTTATTCAAACTCTTTTGCCATGCGCTAAAGCTCACTTCCGATTGGCCTGTTGTGGTGAGGTTGATGAGTGTGAGCAAATAATCACGGAAATGAGGAGATGGTTTGAGCCGTTTCTTGAGCATCGCATTGGATGTTTCATAAACAAACTGTATTTGGCTATCTGTCAATTTTTGTGTGGATGGACCGTATGTAAAACTCACGGAATCACCAATTGCTTTCATTCTGCCCTTTAGTGCATTATTGGCCAGCTTAAATATCTTTTCCTGGTCTTTAATTTCCAGCTTGTCAATTTTCCATATAGCATGAAACTCGTCCATAATGTCCTGTCCACTTTCGTACGAAGTGGTCATCCACGTGGTGAGTTCTTCAAAGTATTTATCCGGATCCTTGGTGAATTCCTTGAGTTTTTGTGCATCAGACAAGCTGCTCAATCCCAACAAGCAAGAAATGATAAGAATGAGCCTGACCTTCATGAATTTACTTGCTGAATGCCTTGGCGATGTCTATAAAATCCGAATAATTTAGCGATGCCCCACCTATGAGCCCCCCATCCACATCAGGTTGCAAAAAAAGAGATTCCGCATTGGCAGGATTACAGCTACCTCCATACAATAGGCACAATTCCGTTGCCTGTTCATCACCATATTTTTCAACAATCCAATTCCTTATGTAGCCATGCATTTCCTGCGCTTCTTCTGGGGTGGCGGTTTCTCCTGTTCCAATTGCCCATACTGGTTCATAAGCTACAATAACTTTGCCCAACTCATTTTTGCCCAGGTGAAACAAACTCTGCTCTATCTGGTTTGAAACCACATTAAAGTGATTTCCATCTTTTCTGTCTTCCAAGGACTCCCCACAGCAAAAGATGGGTGTTAATTGGGATTCAAGTGCGAGGTCGATTTTTTTCTTGATTACTGCATTCGATTCACCGTATATTTTTCGCCTTTCAGAATGGCCAATAATAACGTGACTGGCTCCTGCCGAGACTATCATGCCAACGGATATTTCACCGGTGTATGCTCCTCCCATATCCGCTGCGCAATTTTGGGCGGCAATTGAAATTTGGCTATCCCGGGCTAATTTGGCGATAGCTGAAATATGCGTAAAAGGGGGTGCAATAATTAGTTCTACCGAATCGTCTATGTCAACAAGGTGATTTTCTATTTCGCGGTATAACGCTATCCCTTCCAGGTAGGTCGTATTCATTTTCCAGTTTCCTGCTACGATTTTTTTCCTCATTGACTAAAACCTGATAAAGAAATTAACCACTAATTTTCACTGAAGCCTTACTCTTGGATCGAGGATGGCGTAAACAATATCCACCAGTATGTTTACGATTACAAAAACAGTTGCAAGAAATAATGTAACCCCCATAGCAACAGGGAAATCATATTTTTCCAATGAGTCAAATAGCTCTTTCCCTATACCTTTCCAACCAAAAATATATTCAATAAAAACAGCGCCCGCCAGGAGAGACGCAAACCAACCAGAAAGTGTGGTGATAACAGGGTTTAGTGCATTTTTTAAAGCGTGTTTAAAGATAACCGAGTAGAAAGACAGTCCTTTGGATTTTGCTGTTCTGATATAATCTTGTGAAAGCACATCGAGCAGAGAGCTCCTGGTTAGTTGAACTATAATAGCCAATGGTCTGATACCGAGGGTTAAAGCTGGTAAGATCAAATTTTTCAATGTTAGCACCTCACCTTCAAAGGGATCAATAGTAAAAAGACTTCCTGTCATATTCAGTCCTGTCCATTTGCTCCATTCATACCCGAAAAGCCAGGCTATTATTATTCCTGAAAAAAACGATGGAGCTGACATTCCTAAAACCGCAAAAATCAATGATGCATTATCGAAGATGCTGTATCGCTTAATAGCTGAAAGTACACCCAGTAATATTCCAACAATAGTGGCGAATGTCATAGATGTTGCAGCAAGCACCGCTGTTTCTGGCAGGGCTTCAGTAATTATCTCCGATACCTTTCTCTTCGATTGATAGGATCTTCTTAAATATGGCGCCTTTGCAACCAGAATTTTGGTTTCAGAAAAGTTGATGAGAACAGTGAACTCGGTAAATTTGTTCGGACTTAAATATAGAAAGTGAGTCTTATCCTCTTTTTCATGAAATGAAATTGGTGAGAGGTCGTTTAGGTACATTGCAAACTGAACAGGAACAGGTCGGTCAAGCCCAAGATCACGATGAATTGCATCAATAGAGACCTGATCGGCACGTGCTCCCAGCATCATTCTCGCAGGATCACCGGGTAATACGTTGAAGAGCAGGAACACAACTGTTATTACTCCTAAGAGTACCAGAAATCCGTAGATCAATCTTTTTATGAGAAACCTAATCATTCTATATCAACCGTTTGTTCTTTTAAGCACGTCAATTTCATCAAATTTAGGCAAATCATTATAGTGCCACTTTTTTATTACTGTTCCAGCCTTCAAAAGTAATAATCCCGGATTTGACCGAATGATAGTTTGAAGGGTTTTTTCATCAGTTGCAAAGTAAGCATACATCGCCTGAACTTCATGTCTGAATATATCGACGTCCTCATCTGAAGATGCTGATAATCCGATGAAGCTCACTCCAGCACCCGTCGCGCCTTTTGCCAATGCATTGACTTTGTCTTTTACCTCTATGTTATTCTCATTGTTGATGTTGTAGGCAATTATGATAAGCGTGTAGTTTGGATCTTCCAAATATTTGAAAGTAACTTCACCCTCTTCACTGGATGTAATGCTGAAATCGTGTATTGGCGGCTCATAACCTTCGTTGATCAGTATATTTTCAGTCTCATCCGGAAGGATTTCCCAGGTCTTGTCTTCCCATAGCTTTTTCTCCAGATATTCCTTGCTATCGACAGTCTTGGTTTCTCCGTTCTCCGTACTTTTCATCTTGTACAATACCATGTATTCAGGACATTCCTTATCTGTTAGTTCTTCACAATCCTTCATTCCTTCGATAATGCTCTTGCCTTCTGCATAAGGCCGAAAATCTTTTATTGGCAAATGCATCAGCACGTATGCCGAAAATATTATCGACAGCAGTGCAGGTATTACAAAAACAACCTGATCGGTTTTTGTGCTTAGAGGTTTAATTTTTTTCAGGATTAAAATGATGGCCAGTATAGTTCCGGTAAACCAAATTGGAAAGGGCCATGGATTGTGCAGTACTCCTACCGAAAATATAGAAATCAATGCCAAGGAGCTTATTCCGTAGATCATATCCTCTTTGCTTGAATTCAGCTCTATCGCTTTTCTTCTCAGAAATATGACAAGTACGAATACGAGCAGCACCGCATCTTTTGAAAAAGATTGCCACGGCGTCAGCTTCAGGGCATCGCCGAAGCATCCGCAATCCGTAACCTTTTCGAAGTAGGCTGAATAGAAAGTGAGAAACGTAAAGAAAATGATCATCAGCAGTAATAACCAGGAAACGGGCTTCATTTTTGAACCCATCACCGTAGCAAATCCGAGCACAATTTCAACTATGCAGATTACGACTGCCAAGACCAGGGCAAATGGAACAAGCCATTCCATGTTTAATACGTCCGCGGCGAAGTAGTCTTTTAGCTTATAGGAAAAGCCAACCGGATCGTTCGCTTTTATGAGCCCGGAAACTATGAATAACGAACCCACAAGTAATCTCGAAATGATGGTAAATATCTTCATCTCAGCTCTCTCCTTTTTCCGCTAATTGAATCAGGGCAAAAATAGCATAATTAATAATATCGTAGTAGTTGGAATCTATACCTTCAGACACTATTGTTTCTCCTTTATTTTCTTCAATTTGTTTGATGCGCATTAGTTTAGTGAGTATTAAATCGGTAAAAGAACTTACGCGCATATCCCGCCAGGCCTCATCGTAATCGTGGTTTTTACTCATCATTAGACTTTCGGCATGCTCAGTGTGCTTTTTATAATAAGAGCTGACATCATCGAGTGATAGTTCATCTCCCACCACTTCTTCCTCATCGATAACAACATCGTCCAATTCTAATTGTATCAGGGCAATAATCGAGTAGTTGAGAATGCCCATAAACTCCGGCAGAATTCCTTCATCGATTTTACTTTCCCCTTTTTGTTCTATCGATCGGATACGCTGAGCCTTGATGAACACTTGATCCGTAACCGAAGTACTTCTCAACATCCTCCACGATGAACCGTAGTCCTGGAATTTTTTAAAGAAAATATCTTTGCATTTTTCTACCGCATTTGCGTATTGGGTTGTAGTTTTACTACTCATTACCGAACTGAAAAAAATTAATGAATTGAATTGAATTGAATAAAGCTTCTAAAGATATATCATTTTGCGCTGGGCAATCCATCAATTGTAACGGCAAATCCCTGGATTTATTAACACCTGTGGTCATGGGTGTTGTTAATGTGTCACCAGATTCATTTTATATTCCTGCCGCCGCTGATGTAAAAACACCGCAAGCATCCCCAACCGAGGCTGTATTGAAGCGGGTAGGCTCTATGATTGCGGAAGGTGCCATGATAATAGATATTGGAGCCTGCTCCTCAAGACCGGGCGCAAAACACATAGCCGTTGAAGAAGAGCTGAACCGATTGCTTCCTTTGCTCAATGCAACCAGAGAATCATTTCCCGGCATTATTATCTCTGTAGATACATTCAGAGCAGATGTTGCACTGCAAGCCCAGGAGCATGGAGCAGATATGATTAACGATATATCTGGGGGGGAGCTGGATAATAAAATGTTCGAGGTTATGGCTAACAGCCAGATGGGATATGTATTAATGCACATGAAAGGAACACCGCAAAATATGCAAGATGATCCGTCTTATAGCAATGTATTTGAGGAGGTATATGCGTATTTTAAACAACGCGTTCAGCAGTTGGAGCAAATGGGCGTTAAAAATATAATCCTAGATCCGGGATTTGGGTTCGGCAAGACCCTTGAGCACAATTATATTCTGTTAAACAGACTTGCCGGGTTTCAAGAGCTGGGATATCCTGTACTTGCAGGCCTGTCGCGAAAATCGATGATTAACAAAGTCCTGGAAACAAAGCCTGAAAAAGCCCTAAATGGCACAAGCGTTCTGAATACTATAGCATTATTGAATGGAGCCAGCATCCTACGTGTACATGACGTAAGGGAGGCTGTTGAAGCGATAAAACTTGTAAAATACAGTTGCTCAGAAGCTGTCGCTACTAAAGAATTTCAGGGTCATTAGTTTCGGTAGAGTCATTTTCTTCAGTACCCTCTATCGCCTTATTCTTTAGCTTCTCTTCAAATTCCCTGATAATCTCTTCGTCAGATTTGCCCAGATTCTCAACTGAAAATTTTGCATCATCTGCCAATGTGTGATTCGGATATTTATCCATGAACTCGTTGTAGCATTTTTGAGCCATTACCAAATTTGCTGTCTGCGTTTCATAGACAAAACCCTCAAGGAATAGGGCTGTGGACGCCTTTGCATAATCCGGATAATCTGTATATACTTGTTTGTAACATGCCAATGCACTTTCAGAGCTTTCCATTCCCATGGATACTTCAGCAGCCTTAAATAGGTACTCAGGTGACTTTTCATCTTCGGGGTACTTTGAAACAAAATCCCGATAGGTGGCAACAAGCTTGTCTGCTATATCTTTATCAAAAACGGTTGTGTTTTCAGAATACAATTTTATCTCAAGCTCTCCGATTGCTTCAATGGTGTTGTCTTTCGATGAACAGGATACTAGGATGGCGGCTACAATAAGGGTGAACAAAGTGTTTTTCATGCTGTGCGTTTTTTAACTAATGGGAATTTCATTTTGTAATCTACTTCTATTTTACCTTTGGATATATCTGTCAGCTTACGCTTTAATAATCTTCTCTTCAACGGATTTAAGTGATCTACAAAGAGTGTCCCTTCAATATGGTCATATTCATGCTGAATAATACGTGCCTGAATCCCTGAGAATCGATCCTCGTGAAGGTTAAACTCCTTGTCATAATATTTTATTCTGATAAATGGATTCCTGTCTATCTCTTCCCTGATCTCAGGAATACTGAGGCATCCTTCATTGAATTTCCAATCCTCTCCTTCTTCTTCAAGCATCTCCGCGTTGATGAATACTTTCCTAAAATCCAGGAGTTCTTGATTTTCTTCCTCATCCGCAAGGGCGGAAGCATCTACAATGAACAAACGAATGGATTCCCCTATCTGTGGAGCGGCAAGCCCTACGCCATTGGCGTTATACATGGTCTCGTACATGTTTTCGATCAGCTGGCCCAGCCCTGTATGACCCTTTTCTATAGGACCACATTTTCTCTTCAGTACGGGGTCACCATACGCTACAATCGGCAATATCATAGGGTAATATTTTGTTCTAAATAGCTTTGCAGAATAATAGTGGCACTCACCTTATCAATTAAGGCTTTGTTCTGCCGGGTTTTCCTATTGACTCCACTGCGCAGAATTGTATCCTTCGCCAATAAGGATGTAAAGCGTTCATCTATTCTATGCAAAGGTATATCGGGAAAGGTCTTTTCAAATTTTTTGATAAATGGATTGATCAGTTTCATTGAATCAGCCGGTTTGTTGTTCATCTGAACCGCTTCGCCGATAATAACGCACTCAACCTCTTCCTTATTGAAATATTCGCGTAAAAAATCAAATATTTCAAATGACCTGATAGTTGTTAAGCCTGATGCAATTATCTGATCAGGATCAGTTACTGCAATCCCAACTCGCTTTTGACCGAAATCTATTGCCAGCACTCTAGCCATGCTTTTTTGTTATTTTGGAATGCAAAGGTACTTATAAATATGTCATGTCGTAAGCCTGATTTTAAGATGGTAGATTGATATAATAGTTATATTCGCAACAGTTAGAAAGGCATGGAATTGAAAGAACAAATAGAGGCAGCATGGGATGACAGATCCTTGCTTAAAGATGAGGAAACCAAACAGTGCATTCGTCAGTTAATTGCTGACCTGGACCTTGGTAAAGTGCGTGTGGCTGAGCCTGTTGCAGAGGGTTGGCAGGTGAATGAATGGGTAAAGAAGGGAGTTATCCTATATTTTCCGATCCAGGAAATGAAGGTCATTGAGACAGGCCCATTCGAGTTCCATGATAAGATTAAGCTGAAGACGAATTACAAAGAACTGGGCGTTCGTGTTGTCCCACATGCTATAGCGCGCTACGGATCATACCTGGCGAAAGGAGTTATTATGATGCCATCATACGTTAATATAGGTGCGTATGTAGACAGCGGAACCATGGTGGATACCTGGGCAACGGTAGGATCATGTGCTCAGATTGGAAAAGATGTACATTTAAGCGGAGGGGTTGGTATAGGAGGTGTGTTGGAACCGGTTCAGGCGGCGCCGGTGGTAATTGAAGATGGTTGTTTCATCGGTTCTCGATCCATAGTGGTAGAGGGAGTAAGAGTTGAAAAAGAAGCAGTGCTGGGTGCCAATGTTGTACTAACAAAATCGACCAAAATTATAGATGTAACCGGTGAGAAACCCATTGAATACAGAGGTACGGTTCCCAGCAGATCGGTCGTTATTCCTGGCTCTTTGCCCAAAGAGTTTGCAGCTGGCACCTACCATGTCCCCTGCGCATTAATTATTGGGCAGCGCAAAGAAAGCACTGATCTGAAGACATCATTAAACGATGCTTTGAGGGAGCATGATATAGCTGTTTAGTATATTTGACTTCCTCACATTTCTCTTCATTTGAATCAACATAAAGGTATGACATACCGACTATTTATTACTCTTTCCATTGTGTTGTTATTGTTTGCCGGTCTTTCGTATGCTCAGGATGGGGATAAAAGACACATGTCATTGACCGAGTTAATGAATTCCATGGCCAACCATTCCGGATATATGTTCCAACTGGTTGATACAACTATCGAATTTGATCCTACATCTGCCGACTCGCTTTTCTTATACCTGACCTTAGAAGTGATAGACGACTCAACCTATACGGCAATATTGGAGGGGGTTTTAGGTTGGTTCTTGCTCAGTATCTTTAGCGTTTCATTGATAATCCAAATACTGCAGAACTAGATGAAGAAGATCCTGGTCATACAAACCGCATTTCTGGGAGATGTTATTCTCGCTACGGCATTAGTGGAAGAATTGCGCTTATCATTTTCAAGTGCGAATATTGACATGCTGGTGTGCAGGGGAAATGAGGCCTTACTGATTGGTAATCCACAAATTGATAAGGTTTTGGTTTTTGATAAGCAAGATGGCAAAATGGGGAGTTTGCTAAATCTAATTTCGCAGATACGAAGTTCGAAATACAGCGTGGTAATAAATGTGCATCGCTTTGGATCGAGCGGCTTACTGTGCGGCTTGTCAGGAGCAAAAACCAGAATCGGATTTGATAAAAATCCCTTTTCTTTTCTCTTTACCAAAAGGGTAAAGCACATTATTGGCGATGGAACCCATGAGGTAGAGCGGAATCATGAGCTCATTGTCGAATTAACGCGTGATGGGTTAGCAAAGCCAAAATTATATCCAAGTGATCGGGATTTTCAGGATGTTCAAGCTCATAAAGCCAATGCGTATATCTGTATTGCACCAGCATCAATTTGGTTTACAAAGCAATTTCCGAAACAAAAATGGATCGAGCTTATCAAAATAAGAGGAGGAGCGGGTTATTTAATTGGTTCAGAAGCCGATTCAGCATTGTGTAGCGAAATTTGCGATGAGGCATCAAATCCAAATTATAAAAACCTTGCTGGAAAACTTACCTTGTTGCAAACGGCAGCGCTGATGAGGGATGCGGCCATGAATTACGTCAATGATTCTGCACCTATGCACATTGCATCGGCAATGAATGCGCCGGTTACGGCCGTATATTGTTCAACGATCCCTGAATATGGCTTTGGGCCCTTGTCAGAGAATTCTACCATTGTACAAACAAACAACAAGCTGGATTGCAGACCCTGCGGTATACATGGGCATAAATCATGTCCTAAAGGGCATTTTGATTGTGTGAAAACGATTAATATAGATCAACTATTATGAGTATAAAGGAAGAAATTGCCTCGGGGAAAGAGGTGTTAAGTCGTGGCGGGGTATTGATATATCCCACTGACACTGTGTGGGGAATTGGTTGTGACGCCACTGATGAGCAAGCTGTACAGCGGGTGACGAAGATCAAGAACCGGGAAGAAAGTAAAGGATTTGTAGTCCTGTTTTCGGATATAGACATGCTTTCAGATTATTGCGAAGATGTGAACAGCGATCTCATTTCTTTTTTAAGTGCTGAGCGGCCTACAACGGTAATAATTCATGGCTTAATGAAAATGGCGGCCAGCACAAGTAGTTCAGATGGCAGCGTAGCTGTTCGAATTCCGAAAGATGAATTTTGCATTCTCCTGATTAATGAGCTAGGCAAACCAATCATATCATCATCTGCCAATTCGAGCGGAGCAGGAGCGCCAGAACAATATTCAGATATACCAGAATCATTTTTGAATGAGGCAGGCTATGTAATAAATTTGTTGAGGGAAGAGAAAACGTCTTTAAAACCTTCGAGGATAATAGAGCTATTGCCTTCTGGAGGATTTAATGTCATCAGAGAATAAGTGTGATGAAGCAGCTTCTGCAAGACAAAATATTTGCGGTAATTCAGAGGGAAGCATCCAATTTAAAGGTGGAAGCATTTGTAATTGGTGGTTATGTGCGCGATATGTTGATTGGAAGGCCCACCAAAGACGTCGATATTATGGTCTTGGGAAGCGGCATAGAGCTGGCGAAAGCCGTAGCAGCTCAGCTGGGCCCTAAAGTTGATCTGGCCGTTTACAAGAACTTCGGTACTGCCATGGTTAAACAAGACGATTTGATTGTTGAGTTTGTAGGTGCCAGGAAGGAGTCCTATAGAAAGGATTCGCGAAAGCCCATTGTCGAAGACGGATCTTTTGAAGATGATATAAATCGCCGGGATTTTACCATAAATACGCTTGCACTTAGTTTGGGCAAGGAAACTTTTGGTAAATTGATAGATCATTTAGGCGGAGAAGCTGATATTGAGAAGCGTGTTATAAAAACGCCCTTGGATCCGGAAAAAACGTTCTCTGACGATCCGCTGAGGATGATACGGGCAATCAGGTTTGCAACGCAATTGAATTTTAGAATTGAAGACAAGACCTTTGAAGCAATATCCAAAAATAAGGACAGGCTTCAAATAGTATCAATGGAACGGATAATAGAAGAGTTGAATAAAATAATTTTGAGTGATAAACCGTCCATGGGCTTCAAGATGTTGTTCAATACAGGAGTGCTCCATCTGTTTTTTCCTGATATGGTAAAACTTGAAGGGGTAGATGTTGTTAAAGGC
The DNA here is from genome assembly GCA_012966015.1 of Flavobacteriales bacterium. Lineage (GTDB taxonomy): Bacteria > Bacteroidota > Bacteroidia > NORP154 > NORP154 > NORP154. The sequence goes on from DTRI01000354.1 coordinate 19,013, forward strand.
AAACAACACAAGGATAATTTCTACCATACCCTGCAAGTCCTGGACAATATTTGTAAAAATACAGACAACCTATGGCTACGATGGGCGGCTATATTACACGATATTGCCAAACCACCTACCAAGCGCTTTGATAACAGGGTCGGCTGGACCTTTCATGGACATGATTTTAAAGGTGCCAAGATGGTGCCTGGCATATTTAGAAGCCTGAAACTTCCTCTTAACGATAAAATGCGTTTTGTTCAAAAAATGGTTCGTTTGCATCTTCGTCCAATTGGATTGGCGAAGAAAGAAGTAACGGATTCGGGAATTCGGAGACTGCTCTTTGATGCTGGCGAAGATATTGATGACTTGATGACTTTGTGTGAAGCCGATATAACATCTAAGAATGAATATAAGGTCAAAAAGTTTTTGAACAACTTCAAATTGGTGAGGCAAAAGTTGAAGGACGTAGAGGAGAGCGACCATCTTAGAAATTGGCAGCCACCGATAACAGGAGAGATGATTATGAAGGCTTTTAACATTGGCGCAGGAAGGGATGTAGGACTTATTAAATCGGCAATTCGTGAGGCAATATTAAATGGAGAGCTAGCAAATAATAAGAAAGATGCGTACGAATTCATGATTAAAAAAGGTATTGACATGGGGCTTCAAAAATAAGTTGGTGGAAAATAATTATTTGTATATTAGTTGCTTATTAAACATTATACGATGAAAATATTCCGCTTTCGGGTATTGATCGATTCTGAGGATGGGGAGGTATTTAGAGATATTGATATTCAGGACAATCAGACTTTAGAAGACCTGCACAACTCCATACAATTGGCTTTCGAATTTGACAATTCGCAAATGGCATCGTTCTATTTGAGTGATGAAGAGTGGGTGAAAGGTGATGAAATAACGCTTTTCGACATGAACGAGGCATCTTCAAAAGAAGAGTTAGCCGTTATGGAAAACGTAAAACTTGCGGAGTTAGTAGAAGAAGAGAAATTGAAAATGATATACGTATTTGATTTCATGAACATATGGACTTTTTATGTCGATCTTTCCCAGGTGTTAACGCCATCAGGTAAGGTAAAATACCCTGCCGTTGTCAATTTTGTAGGAGAGGCACCACAGCAATATGCATCTGGAGAAGGTGCGGGGGACGATGGAATACTCAGCTCAATACTGAAAAACGAGCCTTTTCTCGGTGAGAATCCATATACTGATGATTCATTCGGCGATTATGAAGACTACAACGAGTTTTAGTTTAACCCTGCCACTTTAAACAACCATTATTTCCAGGAAACATCTCGTAGTAATTGTGGGGCCAACTGCAATAGGAAAGTCTCACTTGGCGATTGCCCTTGCGTTGCATTACAAGACGGAACTAATTTCTGCGGATTCCAGGCAGTTCTATAAAGAGATGTCAATTGGTACGGCTAAACCCGGTTATGATGACCTTCATAAAGTGCCACAGCATTTTGTGGATTTTATATCAGTAACCGAGGATTTGCCGGCTGGAGAATTTGCATCATCGGTAGATGAGCTGCTTGCGGATTTTTTCAAGTCTAATGAAGTCTGCATTATGGCAGGAGGATCGGGCCTGTTCGTGCAGGCGGTTTGTGATGGGCTGGATGATATTCCCGAAGCTCCTGAAGAGCTGCGGAATCGGTTAAATCAAGAGTACGAACAAAGCGGAATTGATGGAATTAGACAACAATTAAAGGATTTGGATCCGGAGCACTACGGGGTAATCGACCTGCAAAACCATCGAAGAATTATCAGGGCGTTGGAGGTATGCTTGCACACAGGCAAACCATATTCTTCTTTTTTGCAAAAAACCAAAAAGCAAAGAGACTATGGAGTTGTCAAAGTAGGATTAGAAATGGACCGGGATAAACTTTATAAGAAGATAGAAGATCGAGTCGATGCCATGATGGAGTCGGGATTAGAGGAGGAGGTGAGGTCACTTGTTCAATATAAGGGCAACAATGCTTTAAACACTGTGGGATATAAGGAGATGTTTGAGTACATAGATGGAAAGGCCACTTTGGAGGAAGCCGTAGGTCTAATAAAAAGAAATACACGCCGATTTGCAAAGAGGCAGCTCACCTGGTTCAAGAGGGATGATGAAATAAAATGGTTTGATCCCCAAGATACAGTGGATATTATTGATTACATCGAATCGAAAATTGCTGAATCAAGTTGATAAAAAATCCCAGATATATTGAGTCTTTAGGAAAACAGCAGTAATTTTGCACCGTAATAGCTAGCTAATTGAAAGCAAGACAAAATAAAGAGACGGGGAAGGACGACGTGGCGAAAGCTGCTGCCTATCTTCAGGAGCGCTTCAAGCGACTTTCATCGCAGTTTAACAACGACTACCTGCACGACGTGTGCAAGATTGATTCGCTGCTCAATGAAGCTATCGAGGATCTCACCAAACGTAGCTATACAGAATTTGAAAGGAATCTGCAGGATAAGGAGAAACCGGATTCATCATCTTATTTTACGCAAACTGGTTATGTCATCCAGGCAGGAAAATCAAAAAACAGGAAGCTTATCTCAAGGGTTAAGGGAGACTTCTTTTTTCACTCCAGAAGAAGGTTGGTCGATTTTAAGGAGACGAGATTATCAGCACAAAAGGAATTGTTGCAAGATGCTGCTACCTGGTTATTTGCTGAGATAAATAAGATAATAGAAGATAGCCCGGAGTATATCACGGTTTATTATGAGATTGAGGATTTGGAGTCCAAATCAGGAGATAGCTTAATACTCAAGGCCTTCAAATTTCGTAAACGAACCTGGTCAAACCTAACTGGCAAACCTATATCAATAAAAATTCCATTTAGAGAGCTGCTAAGCTACCACCTTCCCAACAGAGTTCAGCTGGCAGTATACAATCTCTTTAAAATATATGGAAGACAGGGTTTTCAGCATATTTCCGGGATTCAGGCCTTGTATGTTCACATGAATAAGAGCTTTAAGGTTATTGAAGGAAAGTTGATTAGAGGTGATTTTTCGCATAAGTTTCTCGCGGAGGAGCAAGAGAAGGCGCAGAGTATTGGCAAAAAGAACCAGAGAGCATTAACGTCAGAAACACATGGAAATGGTGCTATTAAGCCCTCTCATGGAAATGAATCAGGTGAAAATAAGCCATTAGAAAGCTCCACTGAAGAAATTGAAGTACAGGATTTGTACAACGAGCAAATTCCCGTTGAGCTAAGCAGAGTGGTGTCCGAAAGCTTGGCCAAGATCATAGATCTGATCAATGAAGACTTGGGTAGGGTGGATATTAATGGATTGCTCAGCAGAAGGAAAAGCCTGTCGACAAACTCCGGTGAAAGGCTCAGAAAAAAGATCAAGGAGATTCCCGGCCTATGGTACAAAAATCAGACGTTGTTTATTAACTCAGCACTGATGGAATTGATGCTTATAGCCGCACAAAATCAATTTGGAGTTATTGTGTATAAAGTAGTTAAAGGAATAAGCGAAACTTTCGACAATAATGTAACTTGACTAGTAAAACTAAAGGAACAATCCCAAAAATTCTTTGCACTCTTGGTCCCGCATCTATGAACAAGCACGTAATATCAAGGCTTGAGGATCTTGGTGTGGCTTTATTTAGAATCAACATGTCGCACACAAAAATCGAAGATCTCGAGGAAACTATCGCCTTTATTCAAGCACGTACTAACGTACCTATCTGTCTAGACAGTGAGGGGGCTCAAGTAAGAAGTGGAAAATTAGAGAATGGGGAAGTTATCGTTAGCGAGCATGCCTCTTTAGAGGTCGTTTCCAGCCCAATCGTAGGTAACGAGAAACAATTTAGCCTCTATCCAGAATACATTGTGGACGAGTTAGAAGTAGGAGATTTTATTAGTGTGGACTTTAACTCAGTACTTCTACAAGTCGTAGAGACAACTCATGGTAGCTTTCGTTGACATCCATTAGAGCATAGGTTTGTCCCTCATGGGTTAGGGCA
>DTRI01000355.1 GCA_012966015.1 Flavobacteriales bacterium
CTCCTGATGCTGGATCAAATTTCCAGCCATGATCTTTACGCGTGCACCGATAGCGGACCTGTTACTTTTTATCCCGACCGCATTGATTTGAATCCAATTCTTCTGGTTCCCAACATCATTTCGCAATAAGTCCGGTGTTTGATTCCAGTTTGTTACCAATATATCAATATCACCATCATTATCATAATCGCCAAAAGCAACGGCTCGACTGACCTTTTCGAGTGCTAAACCTGCCTGATCACTGATATTGCTAAACGTACCATCGGACAGATTTCGAAAAAGTAGATTCTCTTGCGGAAACATAACGTGCTGATTTATCTGATTGATATTATCCATCACATGACCATTCGCCACGAAAATGTCCTTATAACCATCGTTATCATAATCGAAGAAATTGATTCCCCAACCAAGAAAATTATAGGTAACTTCAGCTATACCTGCGGTGATAGTGGCATCTTCAAAAAAATTGCCATTCCCATTACGATAAACTGTGTTTGTTTCGTTTTGAAAGTTGCTGACGGTTAGGTCGAGAAAACCCTCGTTGTTGTAATCGCCAAAAGCCGTTCCCATACCAGCTTCCTCGTCTCCCATATCATTGTAAGCAACACCAAGCATGAGAGCAACTTCCTCAAATACACCGTTTCCTCGGTTATGAAATAAAAAGTTGGGATCGCGATCATTGGCAACGTATAGATCTTGATCTCCATCATTGTCATAGTCGCCGAAAGCTACACCGAGTCCATGACCTGCAGCAATATCTAAAATCCCGCTTTGATGAGATAAATCGGTGAAAGTTCCATCACCGTTGTTTCGGTAACACACATCAACGTCAGGAGGATACGAACGTGGACCACAATAAACCCATACTCCCCCTATTTCACATCGTCTATCTTGCTTAAGATTGTAATCCGCATAATTTGTAACGTAAAGATCCAATAAGCCATCATTATTAATATCCGCAAAAGCACAACTAGCTCCCCACTGTTCATTTGCAATACCTGCTTGCGTTGATACATCTGCGAATGTGCCATTACCGTTATTTCGATAGCATACATTAGACCCAAAATTGGTGATATACAGATCTACATTGCCATCGTTATCATAGTCTCCAACTGTACATCCAACACCATAACCAATATTTCCGACATTTGCTGTTTTTGTTGCGTTGAAAAAAGTACCATCTCCATTGTTGCGATACAATACGTTCATCGAAGATCTTTCCTCCCTTCCCCCGATTTGGCAAACACCATTTACGAGGTAAATGTCTAGATCTCCATCATTATCATAGTCGAAAAAACCGCCTCCCGAGCCAAGGAATTCATTGAATAACCGTAACTTGCTATTACCATCTGTGTGTTCAAAGTCAATTCCGGATGATAATGTTACATCAAAAAAAAGTGGTGTAGGAGACACGGTTCCCACTCTGTTTTTAATAGGTAATTCTGTCATACTAACTGCATTCTCTAATTGAGCGATTTGTGGGAACGGACGATATTGAATTGTCTCAACCAACTGTTCGATTTTACTTTCTGCTCCAATCACATTTGGACGAAACGTAATAAGGTTTCTACCATTATGGTCTCCCCACCCATGATGAATAGCAGATTCAACTAGAAAATTGATTAGAAACATCCAAAAAAATCCCGCTAAGCTTAACTGTTTAATAGCCATTTTTCGACTGATAAAAAAAGTAAGAAACAAAAATTCGATCTAATTATCAATTAAGTTGGGCAATGTCTCGCGAAGTGAATCTTCAATTTTAACATAAGTGTGTCATCATTCAATGATAACGTACTTAATGTCAGCTGCTCAGTTTATCTCATATAAACTTAAAACTTGTTTTATACGTCTACTACTTTAGGAGTTTGTGGTTATCTTTAGGAGTATTGTCAAAACGTAATAGTCTGTCTTGTTATTCTATCTAAATAATTTACGATGGTAATAGCATCATAGGTGTGGTCTATTGCAAAAAGCAATATTTCAATTGTTATGCTACTTTTAACTTCGATTTTCAATTATTTAGTAAGGAGCTTTCAGTGTTGAAAGGAATCATTGGGTTTTTAATGGCTTTAATGGTTTTGATACCAACCAGCATGTCTATGGCAGGGACATTAATAGAAAATTTCGATGACGGTGATGATGAGGGATGGGAACGTTCACCTCAGAATCCGGATAGCAAGGTCTTTTGGGGTGTAGATAAGAAAGAGAATGCGATGAAGTTCGACCCAAAAGGAGTTGGTTGGCAACAAGCGATTTCCCAGATGAACTTTGTTGGTACTAGCCAAGTTAAAAATGTCCGAGAGTGGGCTGACTATGATGTTGAAGTTGATATTAAACTTGTAGAAGCGGCGAATCATCCTGGTGGTGTCAGAGGACGTGTTGACCTAAAGACAGGTGGTCATTATGTCGTATGGTTGTATCCTGCCTCAGGTGATCTCAGACTGTACAAGAATCCGGGTTGGGACATTAACACGGGTATTGCGACAGTAGGTGTTGGGAAATTCAAGCCAGAAATCAATGAATATCACAAAGTGAAGCTAAGCATGCAAGGTAGTGATATCAAAGTTTATTATGATGGCAAACTCGAAATTGAAGCCAAGGATAAAGACCACAAACAGGGTACTATCGCGGTAGGCAGTCAAAATAGGGTTGTTTACTTTGACAATATAAAGGTTGAAGGCCCACAAATTCCCAGCCATGATATGAGCCCCGTTGAGCCGGAAGGGAAACTTACAACCACTTGGGCACGAATAAAAGCCCATAACTAAGGTTTTTTCTGTGCCAATTGTTTCAGTCCTTAAAGTCATTGCAGTGGCTTTGGGGACTAGGACATCTATTGCTTCCGGGTAAATGACCCCTCCTAATTATCTGACTTAATTGTATCTTGAAATTCCTCGCTGTTACTGATATTTAGAAAATCTCCATCAGTTCTTGCCATTCTAGCGAATTTTTTATTCAGTCCTACAGCTCTTTTCAGTGATTCTATAGCTAGCATTTTCTGATCTCTCAGTGAATAGATGCAAGCAATGTTATAGTGAGCTGCTCCGAGCTTTGGTTTTATCTTGATAGCAATAAAATATTGGTCTAAAGCTCCGTCCAAATTTTGCAAAAATGAATATGTTCTTCCTAAATTAACGTGAGCTTGGGCAAACTGTGGATTGAGGGCGACCGCCGTTTGGAAATATTCCGTTGCTTTTTCTAGTTTATGTTTTTTGAAAAAAATCAGTCCCATACTATTATGGATTGCCGCGATATTTGAATTTATTCTAAGGGCGCGTTGGAACTGTTGCATTGCTTCATCCAGCATATTTTTTCTTGTATAGGCTAACCCAAGACGATAATATCCTGTTACTTCATGTGGATGGTTCCCAATAACTTTTTGGTACTCTTCTATTTCCCGATCTATGGCACGTAACTGACGAAAAAGTTTTAATTCCTCCTTTCCTTTCTCAGATTGACCTTGTCTAAAATATACTTGTGCTAGGTTATACCACGCATTCGAATATTGGGGTTTTAGTCGTATGCATGTCTGGTATGCTTCTATCGCTTTGTTCAACTTTCCCATAAGAACTTGAATTACTCCAATGTGGAAATACGCTTCAGCAAAGTCAGGATCTATTTTTGTTGCCATCTGATACTCACGATTAGCTTCAGAGAGTTGACCATCATATTTATAAATGGTGCCCAGATTGTCATGAACTTCAGCCATATTAGGCTCAAGCTTTAAAGCTTCTTGATATACTACTTTTGCTTCATCAAATCCACCCAACATCATATATGTGCTTCCGAGTGCGCGATACAAATCTGCAGAATTGGGCGAGAGTTGGATTACTCGCCTGTAAGTTTGAATAGCCGCATCATATTGTTCATATTTTATATAGGCTAAACCAAGGTCTTTATAGACTTGAATGGAATCTGGATTAATCTGAATTGCTTGTTGATAAGCTACTATTGCCTTTTTGAATGCATTTTGCTGTAGGAATACGAAGCCAAGTCCAGCATGAGCCACGGTCAGGTTGGGTTGGAGCCTTATTGCCATTTGAAACAACTGCCGTGCAGCCTCATAATCGCCTTGCTTAGAATATTGGAACCCCAATTTGGCGAAATAGGCACCGGTCTGAAGGTCCCCAGCAAGAGTTGAGGGTATCTTAGCATTATCTTTTTCTAAAATAATTTCTCTCCCAATAAAAATGTTAGCATTACTTTGCGTATAAGCATAGTTACTACAATTTATATTAATAATGATCAAGCTGATGGATATGAATTTGACTGTAAGAACAAATCTCTCTTTCACTGGGCAATTGATTTTAGTTTTCAAAATGTTAATTTAAGAAAACATACGCTATAGTAGTTTGGATATATTACCAAATCCCCCACATTCTAGTATGTTTTCAGAAACCGTATTGGCTTTAGCGTCGCTGCCGCTGGATGCAGTAACGATTTCCAAGTTGGCCGATAATCTTGCTACTTTTTACCGGTATATAAATAGGTTTGTTGTATTTAAGTTTTTAACTTAAACACAACTTGACTGAATAATCTCTGATCCTTCCCATTTTTTAAAGGTACTGATAGGTTTTACCGACTCATCAATCCACTGAAAATGAACCTGATAACAAAATAAACTATCCATGTTAGAGTTACTAGGAACAAGAAGGAACTTTCCCTTTCTCCTAATTGAATACTGACAAGTACAAAGACAACGAAGAGTATGATTGTGAGTCTGAATAATCCTTTCTTGTAATTCAAGGCTATATTATGAAGTCACAGCCACTCGCCAAAATGATCGTATATACGATTACTATCAACTATAAACAAACTGCATCACTAAACAGGAGGATAAAGATTAATTTCCCTTTTGACCTCCTATCTAGCCAGATATGCGATGAACTCAGAACCAAAGTTTACCAAAATCAGAGGATCCCAATGATATAGGCATGACCCTTTACGATGTCGATATGGAAACCTTAAAACAAATGATAAACAATCCAGATTTTGGGCTTTGATCGAAGAACTAGGCGAAATTGCAGACAACAAGAGGGTACACACCCTTTCCAAGATATGTGAAGACTAAGGGGCCAATTTCTGATCAGTAGCTGGCATCCAAACTAGGAATTATTTCTTCCACCTACAGAGGCACCTCAAGCATTTTAATCAATCTGAATCTAATAGACAAACAGAAATAAAGAAACTGGATATTTGCTATCGTCTGATTGCCAGTCAAACACACCCAAATAAGACAAGTGAATAAATGTTCCTCTTATAATTAATTTTTAACTTAAATACAGGTTATTTTGGTAACATTATATCATTGAAATGGCAATGCCGTTTTGGTATCATCCTCTAGGGATTATAGATAAACGTATGTCTGAAGAATCAAACCATAGTCAAATCGACGCTAAACACACGTTTTTAACTTGTCTACTAAAATCATAGACGAGCCAAACACTTATGACATCGAGTGAAGCTTTGCAGTCTCTCGGAGTCCACCCAGGCCTGCTAAGTACCAACGAACGCAGTTTTCTGGACGAAAACGGTTACCTGCCGCTGGATGGTATCCTGACTGAAGACGAAGTGGCATACCTTCGCAACCGCCTCGACGAACTGGCCGAAATCGAAGGCGACGCTGCCGGCAACGAACTGCATCGGGAAGAAGGGACCACGCGGCTAGCCAACTTGCTCGACAAGGATCCGCTCTTCGAGAAATTCATCACCACCCCACGCATTCTGGCCGGCATCACTCACGTGATCGGCACCGATATACAACTCTCATCACTCTCCAGCAGGGCCGCTCTGCCAAACGGACAGGGCCAACAGGGATTGCACACCGACTGGCGCGAAGCAGTCCCCCCCGGGAACTACTTCGTTTGCAATGCGGTCTGGTTGATAGACGATTACACCGAGGAAAACGGCGGCACACGGGTCATTCCTGGCTCGCACCGTCGCGGAGAACTGCCGCAAGACGTCCTCAAAGACTGTCTGGCGGGTCCCCCTGACCAGGTCATCTTGAGCGGCCGGGCTGGCTCGGTAGTCGTTTTCAATTCCCACTTGTGGCACGGCGGCCGGGCGAATCGAACCAGTGCCCCGCGTCGCGGTGTGCTCTCCTATTTCGTGCGCCGCGGCGCCTCCTATATCCAGAACGACCACAAACAGTTGCTCAGCAACGAGACCAAAGCATGCTTATCCACAGAAGCACTGACGCTCGCTGCTGCTCTGTAGAGAATTTGTTTTCATTTCAAATTAATTTTGCTACAGTTTTAACTGTGATCTGAGTCTGGTTCTCAAGAAAGCCAGGATATTTCCGTACCACTATACGAAAAGCGAAGGTTGGATTGTTTCTACATGCTAAGATTTTCCCTACTGATGGTGTTTCCAGAGGCCGTCTAACATACTCAGGCAATAAAGTTCTAATCTAACCTTCAGTCAACGCCGAAATGTTAAGGCCGTGGAAAAGTTGGCAGCAGTTGATCTTAATTCCATAAAGAGAATTTACAATCAAGTTACAGTTTACTATGTCCTGACCAGCCAGACGCAGAACATCGAAGCATCACGTTCCAGCATTCAGGACTGATGCAGCTGACCTAGCAAACACTATACACTGCAAAATCCGCTACAACTGCTAGCCCAGGCCAGAGCCTTACCGCAGAACATCCTGCCGCTCTTGAGCTAATCTCACCTTTAACCATCAGGTACATCACCAGAAACCTTACACAACCGTCTGCTCGAAGAACTAGGTATAGCACGAGGATGTGCTAGGAAAAGATATAAGTACAGGATTCGCTTAGCCTGAAAATATATAATAGATAGCATAAGGTTCTTAGAGTAGGTTAGGTGCCACATGATCAATATCAAACGCTTTTATGCGAGAAGCAAATGTTGTAGGTAAAAGATAATGTCTCCTAAGTTAAAAAACCGGTCAACATCTCGATGAGTGTTTCATACGTATCAAAAGGTGTACAGGTGGGTGTACAACACTTTTGGTATATCATATTACCCTCGGACTTGCCTTCGTGGATTCCTATGTATTGACAAGGTATGACAAATGAATTAGTGAATGGGAAGAAAAGGAGATTCAAAGACTAATCCAAGAATCACGGTCACACAGTGATCGTCCGTGAAAATCGAGCATTGCAGGATCCAAAGACAGGGGCATTAAGGTAGACAAGCACATCAGAAGCACTGAAAGCAATCTAAGGAATACGAGAAGCTACTGCAATGAAGTAAAGGATGGATCATTACGGACTCGCATAACTGATTATTATTGAAATTATAGATACTGCTGTTGCGCTTCTTATCTACAGTCCAAAGCAACACAAAGAGATCAAGTGTCATACGTTCGGGTTGAAACACTGTTCCCTGAGGTGTCTACCCCACGTTACTTTGACTGTGTGATAGTGGAATGATGCTCTCATAGTGGAAGGAATTCTATGGCTGGAGACCAGTTATTGTAGTCTTTGTTGGGTTGTTGTGAGTTGAAATAAAACAATCAACGCTCACCTGTAAAATGTAAGATTTCACATGTTCACGATTCAGTTAGGTTAATCT
>DTRI01000356.1:0-2451 GCA_012966015.1 Flavobacteriales bacterium
CATAGATGTTGAATACGGTATTGTCCGGCAGGCCATCCTGGAGGCTATAATTTCTAAATGCATAACCATCGTACCGACTCACACCCATTTCTGTTGCGAACCATATATAACCTTTTGAATCTTGAAGAACATCGTATACCGCTGAGCTGGGCAGGCCTTCTTCCACTCCATAGTGTCTAAAGGATGGCTGGGGATCTTGTGCGTTACCTACAAATGCACGGATAACAAAGCAGATGATGAGTGACAAATATCTAATTGCTCTACGCATTGTAAGAAGCTGTCAATATGATGACCACGTGATGCAGATTTTCAACCAGGTTCACAGATAAACTACGGCATTTTTTGTTGATGGTTCCAGGCTGTGCCGGAGCAGTGACCATAAATTTTGGTTAAAGCATTAATAACCTGGACCCGGTAGTACAAATATAGGGGGATTCGGCTGTAGGTAGGTCAACAATATCAATTAAGCCAAAAAGAGCAATCAGGGCGTAAAAACATCCAGCAAGTTGGTGCACTTATGGTTGGCGCATTAGATTTTGTGTTCCAATAATTTTCCGGGCGGGGATTTCGGCACAAATTGAGGGGGTATTCGGCACAAACCAGGGTAAATCGTTGACTTCCGCACTTCTTCTAACGTACTATTGTCACAAGCAAAATAGCTGGCCTGGAAATGCCTGGCGTGTTAAATAACAAGAATAATAAATTTATGAAAACACTACAAAAGATGATAGGTACATATGAGCTGGATTCATATCCAGTTAACAAGTTTACCGCCATGATAGTACCAGTCAGTCTAATCAAGTGTTCCTTGATATTGACTCTCTTTTTCTCAACTATCCATGTGACCGCGCAGCTGCAAAACTGCACTGTAAGCTGCACAATGACCGTTCCATCCCTTCCAGTTCAACCAGCGCCTACGGTTGTTGGTAATCCTGGTAAAATTATTTTTTCTGCCATAGCGCCTGGAGATGGTTACACCTTTACCAATATGCTGAGTTCTGAGACCTACAGGTTATCAACGTGTGGTGGTAGCTCAGATGACACACAATTGCTTATATATTTTGGAAATTCACTTGTAGATTGTAACAGCGATGGGTGCGGTCAGCAATCTGCCCTGGATTTCACCCCTCCTGCCGACGATTCTTATAGTGTAAGAATAATAGAAGAAAGCTGCGGTATATTCTCGGCACCTGTAACCGTTACTGTTGAATTGCAAGCCTCCTCTGGTGGGGGAAATGGAAATGGCAATGGAAATGGCAATGGCCCAGGAGGGGTGCCAGGCCTCTTGGCAAATACATGGCAGACTGGTGGAAATTCCGGATTAGCGAGCAAGGATTTTATCGGTACTACGGATGCTGCAGATTTGGTTTTTAAAACAAATGGTGTTGAGAATATGAGAATCACAAAATCAGGTAGCCTCGGTATAGGAATCACACAACCTACCGATAAGCTGGAGGTTAATGGAATAATCAGCTCAAAATCCGGCGGAATGAAATTCCCCGATGGGACGCTACAAACCACTGCGGTTGATCTTAGCAGTGGTGGTAATGCTTCTTTTGTGGACTTGGAAGTAGCGGAACACATAAAAATTGGAACTAATTCTCTTTATCTCGGTGATGCCGTGCAAGGTACAGTGGGACCCACACTAAATAACATTTGGACAACAAATGGCGACCTACAGATCCAGCCTGATATGTCATCAATACCTGGGTTTCCCACTCAATTCAATACCATAATTAATCCCAGTAACGGAAATGTGGGAATAGGAACGACAACACCCTCTCATAAATTACATGTATTTGTTGAAGATGACACTTTTGGTGCTGGCCTACTTGTAGAAAATAATGATGGAAGCATGGAGTTGAGAAATGGTACAACTCAGCTTAATAAATTTCAACCTGTTATTCAAGGCAATTCTGGAGGCACTAATGTTGCAGGCTTAGGATTAATTGGGAATGTGTCAAGCGATAATTTGACTGAATTCAATGCAGTTACAACCCTTGTAGGCAGGTTTAACGAAGGAGATGTTATCAATAGAAACATATTTCAAATAAAAAATAACGCGACTAATCTAATCACCGTCACAGCGGGCGGTAAGGTTGGCATCGGAATAGATAATCCAAGCGTGGAGTTACATGTGAAAGGTACTGCCCCTTATTTTGCCCCTACTTTACGGCTGGATGCTGGAAGTAAGTACCTGGAATTACAAAGTAATAGTTCCGTTGCTTGGATTAAAACCTCGGGAACAGGAATCGGTATTCTATTTTCCCAAACATCAAATTTCATGGAACTGCGCCAAGCAGTGATAAGGAACATTGCAATTGCTGGCCAAACGGGGTATGAGATCACCGCTCACCCTTCTCAGACAGTAAATATATTTGAGGTACGAGAGAGTGGTGGACCTCCGGGTAATTTATTCGTGATCGATTCGGATGGCGATGTAGGCATTGG
>DTRI01000356.1:2461-7525 GCA_012966015.1 Flavobacteriales bacterium
GAGCGATGGCACGGTCCTATTCGAAGGTACCACAGGAGTAACACCTGTTTCTGGACTAGGTACAAGAATGATGTGGATACCTGCGAAAGCTGCACTTAGGGCGGGTACGGTTGGTTCTTCCCATTGGGACGACGTTAACATTGGTCAAGGTTCCGTAGCCTTAGGATTGAATACCACTGCCAGTAAAGATGCTTCTGTGGCAATTGGCCACGGTAATACTGCTAGTGGATTTGCCTCCCTTGCCTTGGGACTTGGAACCAATGCAAGTGGAGATATCTCAACAGCTATGGGACTCACCACGAGGGCTACCAACGAATTTACTACGGCTATGGGTGCTTCTACTGCTGCAACTGGGAAATACTCAACCGCAACCGGTAACAGCACTATAGCTCAATCCGTAAGCTCTTTCGTAGTGGGTCAATTCAACGTACCCATTGGGAATATTGCAATCGACCAGGGTGCAAATGCTCTGTTCATTGTTGGAAATGGTATTAATAATGCTCGTTCTAACGCGTTCGTTGTAAGACGCGATGGTCATGTTGGAATTGGAACCAACATTCCAAGTAGGCAATTACACGTTAACGGTGATATGCGTTTGACCGCAGCTCTATATGATGGAAATAACCAGCCAGGTAATGCAGATTATATCCTTACCAGCACGGTTACCGGAGTTAATTGGGTTGATATAGCGACCCTGGACGGTGATTGGCTGGTTACCGGGCAGAGCATGGTATCAATTCCAACTGGTAACGTGGGAATTGGATTTCTGAGCGGCACTGCGAAGTTGGCGGTAGATGGTGATTTCTCTCTTAGTAGTTTCGCTGATAGAGAGATATTTATGGAAACCAATCAAGGTATTGGCAAACATTTAACCATTCATTCTACCGACATAGATTTTCCAACTGAAGAGATTGATCCGATTGCTATTGGTGGTGACCTCATTTTGCGAGGAGGAAATGTAATTCATCCAGGAGGTGGAGGGAATGTATTCGCTCATGGAGGGATCGGAACAGCACCTAACCGCAGCGGTCATGTGTTTTTGGCACATGACGGTACAAATGCGGTGGGTAATGTTGGAATTGGAACAATGACCCCAACAGCTAAATTAGAAGTTCATGGCAATATATTGCTTACAAGTGATGCAGACAGAGAAATAGGCATGAAAACCCCTGATGTGGGGGGGGGTGTTGGTAACAACTTGACTATACACTCAACGGATATGGACATTGTAGGTAGCGGTGGCAAACTGATATTAAGAGGAGGTAACGGAGATGGTCCCCAGTCAGTAGGAGGCGATGTATTTGTTTATGGGGGTATCGGTGTGGACACAAGCTTGGGAAATGTTATTCTGGCACATTCAGGTAGTAGTGCTCGAGGAAAAGTAGGTATTGGAACACCAAGTCCTCTCACCACATTACATGTTGCGGGTAAAACAGTCTTTGCTGAAGCAGGAATAACAAGTCTATCACCAAGCTTACTTACACCAACAGGAGTTCAAATATATCAGGCGACGGGCGGTTCAAGTGCACCAAGCGGTGGAGAAGTAGCGCTTATTGTTGGTGACCTTGCTGCGCGGTCCATATTATTTTCTCCACATCTTGGCGGAGCGCATTACAATCAGATAACCCAAAATGGTGATCTGGGCATCATTTTCAGAAATGGTGTTCACAATGAAGGAGGCAGCGGTTTTGTAATTGCACCTCAATCAGCAGCTGGCGCGCAGAGTGGAATACGAATAACTCCTGATGGCAGTGTTCATATAGGAAAGTCAATAACTTCAGGTGATCATGTAGATTTCAAACTTGCTGTTGATGGAAAAATCGTGAGTACTTCTATTTGGGTTACATTGGATGGCTGGGGGGATTATGTGCTAAAGCCCGACTACCAACTTATGCCACTAAATGAGAAAAAGCTGTTTATTAAGGAATATGGCTATTTGCCTGGAATGCTTTCTGAAAGTGAATTTTTGGAGAATGGAATGAACTTAGCTGCGACTGATAGAATGCAACAAATAGTAATAGAAGAAAATGTACTTCACGTTATTGACCATGATGAGAGAATTGAGAAGCTGGAAGAGGAAATCAAACAACTGAAACAATTGCTTAATAAGCAATACATAAATGATTAATTCAGATAGCAACCAAAACTGGAGTAACCTTTAGTAGAATTTGACATGAAACATTATTTATTAATCCTTTTTTTAATTATTGGCATTTACCCTGCAATAGCACAATCCCCAATACAAAATCTGAAAAAGTACTGGTATTACCGTTTCCGCTTACAAAATGATTTCCTAAAAGTTGGCCCAAACCAAGGGGAAAGCATACCGGCTGAGGCAAGGTTCTATGGCAATAATACAATAAAGTGGGCTGATGCTGGCATGTACATTGGCTGGTACCTAGGAGTTTTAGCAACTGAATATAAGTTGCTGTATGACAATAACCAGAGTACATTGGCGGTCACCCAGGAACTGTATTATGCTCTTCTTGCTCTTGAAAGACTTGATCTAAATGCCGAGTTGATATATACGGATGACAATGGCAACCCAGGATCTCCAACGCTAAATGGGTTCTTTATTCGTGATGATATACCTGCAAATTTCTTAGCAATTAACGATAACCTAGCCCATTTTAATCAAGGCCTGACATCGCCATTATCCATTATAGATGTAGATTCTGATTACAAGTCCGAAATAATTAATGGAGATGGAATTGCTGAAATGAGTCAGGATCAGGTAGCTCATATATTTAATGGATTGGCATTGGTTTCAGTTTG
The DNA here is from genome assembly GCA_012966015.1 of Flavobacteriales bacterium. Taxonomy (GTDB): domain Bacteria; phylum Bacteroidota; class Bacteroidia; order NORP154; family NORP154; genus NORP154. The sequence goes on from DTRI01000356.1 coordinate 5,237, forward strand.
TGTAGATGCCGGAGTTGTAATTAATAATGTGCAGCTAAGGCTATTTGCCATCGATATTACAAATCGGATCATAGCCTGGGTTAGAACTGATGTTAGACGTGGGCATGATGCAAGGCCTTGGGCATTTGGAATTGCAGCAGCAGCTACAAAAATTACCGGTACGATTCAACAAAATTTTCAGTCTATTTCGTTAGAAGCCCTTTGGCAGATACAACAACACTTCCCCAATCCCAATAGATTCAATAGTCACTTAATTGCGAGCTTCGCTTCCGTTAGTGATTCCTGGAGGTTAAAACTTGGTCCTATTAAGATTAATTCAACCAGGGCTGGAATAAGACTAGTGACTTACGTTCCTTCTGAATGGGATTGGCGAGGTTTTTATTTAATGCATAACTCCGTGTTACATGGAAAAAACAAAAACGATCATTCTACAGTAGAAGTGGATTTGTACAGTGCTCCCTGTGTGGGCCCCTACTTTTTTGATAGTAACGATATTGCCGGTGCAGGATGGGGAAGTGTCCACAAATACCTTAAAGGATTTGATGAACTATATGATGGCGGAGGTGACGGTGGAGCTGAGTATAATGGATTAGACTATATGCTTTTACACAATCTTTACTATCTGTCACGCCTCGCCAAGAATGGCAAGGATAACAGCGGCAACATCCTTCCTTCCTATTTTAATTATATGGATCATCATGAGCATTTAGAATATCCAAGGAATTTTCCTCCACAATTAGGTTCAAAAAGTTTTCCTGTAACTCTCGAGGCATTCAGCAGCATCACTTCACATTCTCAACTGTTGTCTGGTGGTACCTCCTCTACCGATGCTGACATAACTTATCGATCTGGTGTAGAAATTGGCCTGCTACCGTCATCTGGCAAGTTTATATTTAACTTCAATACACTTCAGCTAGAGTTGGAAAAAGGTTTCAGTGTAGCAGCGGGTGCTGAGTTTGGCGCATTCATTGATCCATTTGAATGTATTGGTCCCACGTATCAAAAAACAGGGGACAGTACCATCACAAGCGGTACCTATGGCATGACGAATTCTATGCCACTTGGTAACGACCATGTACCAATAAGTCCAGAAAACATAGATGATCCACAAGACATTACTTCCCCAATATATAATGACACCAATAAATTGAAAAACATAGAGATTTTCAATGTTTATCCAAATCCGTCTTCCGGAGTATTTACACTTTCACTGAAGACAGAAAATGAGCAATCTGATGTTTATGTAATAGATATCTTAGGCATTGTAATATATCGATCTCAACTAACTGGGACTGGTGAGCAGGAGATTAATTTATCCATGCACCCTCATGGCATCTACTTCGTAAAAGTTGTCAGCGGAGATAATATGGTTATAAAGAAGATTGTCAATCAATAAGAGGAGTTTTCGCCCCGTTCGCCATAGGTTCTCCCCACAAAGTTAGACGTCTAACCTGAATTTCGTTTTTTAGATCGTTTTCAAAATCAATTTTACCCATCACCGCCAATTTCTTCTAAGTTGATCCTATCGCGACATCATGTCGCGATAAATCATGGTAAGTTCTTGATTTCCCTCGGTCAAAACCCTATATTTTGGCAACCGGAGTTCCTTTTAGTCCTGCATCCACCAGATAGGTCAATTAAGACAAAAAGAGCAATCAGGGCGTGAAAACATCCAGCAAGTTGCTGCACTTGTAGTTGGCGCATTAGATTTTGTGTTCCAATAATTTTCCGGGCGGGGATTTCGGCACAAATTGAGTGGGTATTCGGCACAAACCAGGGTAAATCGATGACTTCCTGGCACTTCCTTTCGTTAATTTGGAGAGACTTAAATATCGGGGGTTCAGCCCGGAATTTACGTAAAATCAAAGTTTTTAATCCTAGTTAACTAAAAATATGAGAACTGACCGACAACTAATAGATGCTCCTTCAACCGGAACAATTTATTTTGACCTTAGATGTTCAAAATCAGGTTATCTTTTCTTTACTTTCCTTCTCCTCACCTCTTTGTTTAATTTGTTTCTTGGTACATCCGTGCTCGGCCAGTCTCCAGGGACAGTCCAGAGCTTTCAGAAAATCTCAAGCAGTGCTGGCAATTTTACTGGTGTGTTATCCAATGATCATGTTTTTGGTCATGGCCTTGCTAACATTGGAGACTTAAATTAAATGGCATTAAAACGCCTTTTATAATTATCGTTACCTCTAATAGCCACTAAATGTGTAGACATGAAAAGATATAAAACAGCAGCAATCTTAATTGTTCTTCTAGTGACCATGTATAGTTGCAAGAAG
>DTRI01000357.1 GCA_012966015.1 Flavobacteriales bacterium
TAGGGCAGAGCAGGTTCCTTTTTTATGGGAGCTTGTCTGTAATTATGGAAAAATTCTCATCCTGAATCTCTTCAACTGCCTTTTGCAGCGTCTTATCAATGTGGTGGATAACCGGATAAAATCCTTCATTATTCCATATATGTCTCGCAATGTAGGCCTTGATTCTGAACTCTATTAGCTGGGCGGATACAGCGATATCTCGCTCGTCTTTCTCCACCCCTTTATCCATTGCATAGCTATAAAAGCTCTGTAACTCTCTTTCCGTAAGGCTAAACCCCTCATCATAGTCACTAACTTTCCTATACGTATTTAGCTTCTTTCGATTCTTGTCCGCATAGTCAAATGCAAATTGATTTATCAATCCTCTATTTACTATTCTCCTTAAGTAAATTGATTGCCCAACAGTATCAACCGAAACATGTATATCTGGTTTGATACCACCTCCACCATACACAGTTTTACCCGCAGGAGTTATAAATTTCAATGAATCGTTAAAGTATGAGCTGTCATTCTCGGCCGATTCATCGTTCCCCAACCTCTTGTAAACATCCCTATAGTAACTTTCTAACCCTTCATCATAAGGCCTCTGAATACACCTGCCTGTGGGCGTATAATATCTGGCGATCGTCAATCTAACTGCTGAACCATCAGGAAAAACAAACTGCTCCTGAACCAATCCCTTGCCAAAGGAACGCCTCCCTAATATGATACCTCTGTCATTATCCTGAATAGCCCCGGCAACAATTTCGCTCGCCGACGCTGAACCTTCATCTATCAAAACTATGATCTTGCCCTCCTTAAAGAGGCCGCTGCTCGTTGCCTCATACGGCGTTTTAGGATGTGCCTTGCCCTGTGTATAAACGATCAATTGATTCCTGTCCAAAAACTCATCTGCAACTGCTATTGCAGCACTGAGATATCCCCCTGGATTTCCACGAAGATCGAGTACTAACCCGTTAAGCCTTCTCTTTGGCAAGGACTTAAATGCGCTTACAAATTCCTCATGTGTTTTTGCAGAAAACCGATTGATTTTTATATACCCGATTGAGTCATTGATCATATATGCTATATCGACACTGTATATTGGTATTTCACCGCGTATTATGGTATAATCGATCATCGCCGTCGTTCCTCTTCTCTTTATGCTGATGTCCACAGATGTTCCTTTAGGTCCTCTTAGCATATTCATTACCGCCTTATTGGTCACCCCCGTTCCAGCTACTCTCTCCTGTTCAATTTTGATAATCCTATCTCCCGCCTCCAATCCCAAAGCCTCTGAAGGCCCACCCGAAATCGGACTAATCACAATGATCGTATCCTTGATAATATTGAACTCTATACCGATTCCTTCAAAATTTCCTTCCAGAGGTTCGCTTAAGCTTCTGAGGTCTTTGGTCGATATGTATGACGAATGCGGATCGAGATCTTTAAGAAGGGAAACCAATGAACCTTCAATGAGGGCACTCTTATCAACAGAATCCACATACTCCTCGAAAATATAGTTCAACACTTCGTTTACCTTGTTGAACTTTCGAAATCTCGTATTGTGGTTAGAATCTACATTGAACCTGGATCCCAAGAAAATTCCAATGACAATAGATAGCGCCAACGCCATCGGTAAATAAATAAATAATTTGCGCTTGTCCTTTCCCATTACTAGGCCAATTCCTTCTTTTTAAAATGTATTACTTCAACTCCAAATTTTCTAAGAAATTCAATTCCCTCATCACTGGCCATCCCTTTGTACGCAGCATATGAGTTCAGAAACAAGACCTTTTCGATTCCCGTTGTAAATATCATTCTCGCACAGGGCAAACAAGGTGATAAGGTAATATACAATGTTGTTCCCTTAATATCTACTTTGTTTTTTGCGGCATATAATATGGCATTCTCCTCTGCATGGACGGCTAAGGAACAGCTGCCTTTACTGCTCCTCGGACAACCTTCTTCTGGCCATTCTACATCACAATTGTGTGTTCCTGCCGGAGGCCCATTATATCCCAATGAGACGATTCGCGTTTCTTTCGCAATTACTGCGCCAACCTTCATCTTCACACAATGGGATCTTTTAGACAAGTTTAGTGCCAAATCCATGTATATATCATCAAAGCTCGGTTTTTCTGTCATTATCATTTCAATTCCATCAACCTATTGGGAAGTTCTCTCGTTTATACCAAAACAGCTCTCTTACCATAATGGGTTTGCGAATAAAGGACGTTGTTAGCTTCTAACAGTTGCTTTATCCCATTGAATACCATTTCTTGTACCCAGAACCGGGATCCAACCGGCACGGGTAACCCCACCCCGATTTATCCAATCCTGTTTAAAACCATTCTGCTCTGTACCGAAGGAGGGAATCGAACCCTCACTCCCGAAGGAACACGATTTTGAGTCGTGCGCGTCTACCAGTTCCGCCACTTCGGCCTTGTGTTTACCAAGACTGTCCCTCATCGGGACGCATTTAACAATTCCGCCACCTGGGCATTGTTAATAAAGGCGAAATTATTCATTTGTTTTAGATAGGCAAAACGGATTGACGCTTATTACCACCATCGATATTATTATTTCCTATTCTGTAGGAAATATTTTACCTTTGCGCCCCCTTATACTGCGGGAAGAATTATATGGATTTGCAGGAGCAAATACAGAACGATAATTAGAGATAAAAATGTCAGCTGGTGTTAAGTTTTTTTCGGGAAGTGCTTCTCCAGAATTAGCTGGGAACATTGCCGCTAGTTTTGGACAACAATTAGGTTCTGTTGAAACTGTTCATTTTAGTGACGGAGAGTTTCAGCCCAGATTCACCGAAACTGTAAGAGGTAGTGATGTGTTTATTATACAGTCCACCTTCCCTCCTTCAGATCATCTGTTTGAGCTCTTGTTAATGGTGGATGCTGTAAAACGAGCTTCGGCCAAAGAGATTATAGCAGTTATACCTTATTTTGGGTTTTCACGTCAGGATAGAAAAGATAACCCCAGGGTAGCTATTGGAGCAAAACTCGTTGCCAATTTATTAACTGCAGCCGGGATTACCAGGATTATGACCATGGATTTACATGCAGACCAAATCCAGGGATTTTTTGACGTACCCGTAGATCATTTGTTCGCTTCTGCGATTATTATGCCTTACATAGAAAAGCTGGGCTTAGACAATTTGTCCATGGGATCTCCAGATACAGGTGGAACGAGAAGAGCCAATGCCTATGCAAAACACCTGGACAGTGAGCTGGTAATTTGTTACAAACAAAGAAAAAAGGCCAACGTGATTGACAACATGAGCGTCATTGGTGATGTAGAAGGCAAGAACATTATTCTGGTCGATGACATTATTGACACAGGTGGGACTATTGCTACAGCAGCTGACATGATGATGGCCCAGGGCGCAGAATCCGTTAGAGCTATTTGTACACATGCAGTATTATCAGGACAAGCTTACGAACGACTTGAAAGCTCAAGAATTACAGAGCTGGTGGTCACTGATACCATTCCACTGAAAAGAGAAAGCGATAAAATAAAAGTGCTTTCTACCGCGAAATTATTTGCGGATGTAATTAGCAAGGTTCAAAATCATGAATCAATTAGCTCACACTTTATTTTTTAAACGACACTACTGATAATTATAAACAAAGACAATGAAAACACTAGAAATAACCGGAGAAAAGAGAGAAGATACTGGGAAAAAAAATGCAAAGAACCTTCGTAGAAACGGCAGAGTGCCTTGCATCTTATACGGTGGTAAAGAGCAAACCTTTTTCTCTGCTGAAGAAAAGAGCTTCAAGAACCTGGTATATACTCCCGATCTATTTGAGGTGCGATTGAAGATTGAAGGCAAGGAAGTTGGAGCGGTGATGCAGGACATTCAATTTCATCCCGTATCAGACAGGATTCTACACATCGACTTTATAGAGCTCATAGAAGGCAAGAAGATTACGGTTGATCTCCCGGTGAGGTTAACTGGAAATTCCGCAGGTGTAATGGAAGGTGGCCAGCTCATTCAAAAAATGCGCCGACTCAGAATCAAGGCACTGGCCCATGCTATCCCTGAGTTCATTGAAATCAAGATCGACGACCTTGTAATTGGAACCTCCATAAAGGTCGAAGATGTTGACGTGGAGAACATTGAATTTATCGACTCTCCTAACGTAGTTATTGTAAGAGTTAAAGCGCCACGTGAATTGAAAGACATCGAGCCAGAAGTACTTGATGAAGAGCTTGAAGAAGGAGAAGAAGGGGCTGAAGGAATAGAGGGCGAAGAAGGAGCTGAGGGAGCTGAAGGTGTAGATGGAAAGCCTAAAGAAGGAGATGGTAGAGATGGCCAGCCAAAGGCTGAAGGCGGTGGCAATAAAGGCGGAGACCAAAAAGGCGGAGACCAAAAAGGCGGGAGCGGAGATTCGAACTAACCCTGCCTGCAAACACGCTTCTAGCGCGGCCGACAAATACCATTCGTCTGATGCACTGTTGAATTGGCATGGCTATATCCCGGGAAAAGAACTTTGAATATTTATAGATGAAGTATTTAATAGTTGGTCTGGGAAATGAAGGAGCTAAATATGAAAACAGCCGGCACAATATTGGATTTAAGGTATTAGACGCAATCGCGGAAGCAGCCTCCCTCTCCTTTGAACTCAACAAACACGCACATACCTGCACTTATAAACACAAAGGGAGATCCTTTATCCTCGTCAAACCTACCACATTTGTAAACCTCAGCGGGAAGGCTGTGAATTACTGGATGCAAAAAGAAAAAATTCAGCTGGAGAATATTCTGGTTGTACTGGACGATCTGGCCATACCATTTGGCAAACTGAGAATGAGGCAAAAAGGCAATAACGGAGGCCATAACGGCCTGAAAAATATAGATGAAGCCCTGGGCACCAATAATTACGCGAGACTGCGCTTTGGAATAGATGCCTCCTTCTCTGAAGGGGCCCAAATTGACTATGTGCTGGGAGGCTGGGATGAAGCAGAAAGCAACGCGCTTAAATCGAGGATAGAGCTTACCATTAAAATGATTCAGGCATTTGGCACCATAGGCGTTCAAAAAACCATGTCTGAATACAACAATTCCTGAGTAGCTGACCTGCTTTACACTTAATTTTCTTTGGCAGTTAGCGTGGCTCTGTCCGAGCACAATCACACCCTCTAAGTATTGCATTTATAGGTTAAAATGGATACATTTGTTACCCTTTGAAATCATAGGTTCAAATTTTATTTCACCAAAAACTTTGTTATGAAGAAACCATTTAATCAGGCAATCAGCACGATTGCACTTAGTATTTCAATCTTAACCAGTGCTTTTACCTATGCGAATATTGATACAATAGTAGTGAGCAGTTTTTCCTTCACGCCCAGCACAGTTACGATCGTATCTGGTGATTCAGTTTATTTCAGTGGTGCAAGTCCGCTTCATCCGGTGGCTCAGGATGGCTCAGCCTGGGTTCCGTTTACCGTGAGCACAATGATTTCAAGCGAAATTGCAACACCTGGTTCATATCCTTTCTATTGTCAGAACCATGGCGGCCCAGGTGGAACGGGCATGTCTGGGGTAATAACCGTACAAGCTCCAATCACGGTTTTCATCAATGAAATTCACTATGACAATGACGGTACGGACACAAATGAAGGCATCGAGATTGCAGGACCTGCCGGAACTGATCTTTCATGTTATGAATTATTATTTTACAATGGCGCCGACAGCCTGCAAGATCCATCTCTGACTCTCACCGGCACCATTCCCGATCAAATGTGCGGATATGGAACAGTTTGGTTTGCGAAGACTGCCATTCAAAATGGACCACGTGATGCCGTTGGCTTGCTAAATACATGCAACAGTACCGTAATTCAATTTTTAAGCTGGGAAGGTGAGATGCAGGCATTGGATGGGCCAGCTATGGGAATGACTTCCGTTGATATTGGCGTATCCGAACCCGGTTGTGTTGGCCATTCTTTGCAATTAATTGGTACAGGCACTGAATATCCTGACTTTACATGGAACGGAGCCAGTACTGGCTCACCAGATTTTGTTAACATCGGGCAAAATTTTTGCCTGAATAACTCCATTCTTTATTTTGCAACCCCAAAAATGAAAGTTTTGGAAGATGTAGGGGTAGTATCGGTAGAAGTGGCTATTGTTAACCCGAGTGCAATTGACACGGTTACAGTGGAAGTGGCATATACCTCAGGTTCGGCAACTCCCGGAAGCGACTTTATTGCGTTTAGCACACAGACCTTGTTCTTTCCTCCTTCGAGCACAACTAGCCAACTGGCTACGCTAACCATCACAGATGATTCAAATCCTTTGGAAGTGCCCGAATCTGTGGGTTTATTGCTCCAAAATGAAACCAATGCAGGGATGCTTGCCTTTGATAGCATGCAAACCGTAATAATCATCGATAATGATTACCTAAATGGGCCTTGCGAAAATTTGTTTTTCTCAGAGTATATTGAAGGCTCTAGCAGCAATAAGGCGCTGGAAATATACAACCCACGGGCAGATACCGTTAACTTAAGCTCATATGAAGTAAGAACATATAGCAATGGGGCAACATGCAACACCTATTCACTTGCGCTATCCGGATTGTTAGCTCCCGGCAACGTTTATGTGATAAGCAACGCCAGTGCATCGTTAGCGGCCATTATAGCTGAATCAGATATTACTTCAAACGTTACTTTTTACGGTGGAGATGATGCAGTCGGGCTATACCAAAATGGCGCACTAATAGATGTCGTTGGTGAAATTGGGGTCGATCCAGGATCTAACTGGCCTGTGGGCACTGGATTCACATCGAATAACACCTTGGTAAGGAAAGATTCCATCACTGGAGGAACAACTGATTGGAATATAGGAGCAACACAATGGGATGTGTATGTATCTGACGAGAGCACCCATATAGGTGCGCATACCATGATTCCCTGCCCCACAGTCACGGCTAATTTCGCGGCGCCAGGAATGGGTTGTGAAGGGGACTCTGTGTGTTTTAGCGACCTATCAACTACTTCGGGCTCTACAATTGTTCAATGGCTTTGGGATTTTGATGATGCAACTACTGATACCGTGCAAAACCCCTGTCACATCTTCTCTGCTCCGGCAATTTATACAGTTTCATTATTGGTTATTGATAATAACGGAGATAGCTCTACAACATCCCTGCCCTTAACGGTTCAAGCGGCTCCCGTTGTTGATGCAGGCCTGAGTCAAGTTGTGTGTGCTGCTACGGCATGTGTTCCTTTAACCGGCACTGTTACTGGCGGAAGCTCTACAGGAGTGTGGACAACCACTGGCTCTGGCACTTTTTCTCCCAGCGACACTGATCTTGCAGCTTGCTACATGGTAAGTGCTGCTGATACAGCAGCTGGCCTGGTTTATATTATGCTCACTTCTACCAACAATGGAGTTTGTATCCCTGTAATAGATACGGTCACAATTACACTTTATTCGCCGCCAAGCATTAATACAACTTCAATTGTTATAGACTCGAGCACATGCGGCAATAATGACGGTAATATTACCGGCATTACAGCAAGTGGAGGCATGGGACCTCTGACCTACGATTGGGTAAATGGATCATCGTCATCTGTGGGAAGCACTGCTGACCTAACACTTGTAATATCTGACTCCTATACTTTAACGGTAACCGACAGCACAGGGTGTTCCTCATCGGTAGGGCCGTATATCATAGCAGATCTGGGAACTCCGGCTGCCCCATCAGCATCATCGCCTGCACCATACTGTGCCGGTGCTACAATTGCTGATCTAACTGCAACTGGGTCTGGAGGAACGCTATATTGGTCTTCGAACATGGGTATGACTGACACCCTGGGAACGGGAAGCCCCTTTGCCTCTGGAGCAACAAGTACAGATACTTTTTATGTTGCGGAGCTTGGTGCGTGTTTGGGGCCGGCGACAATGGTAGTGATTACGGTAAATAGCGCTTTTGTCCTCACTGCATCTTCGGACGATTCAATCTGTACTGGTGATTCGACTACTGTTTCTGTCACAGGATTGGGTGGAATGACACCCTACACTTTCACCTGGGATAATGGATTGGGAGTTGGATCTGCTTTTTCTGTAACACCATCCACCGCTACCACATATGGGGTTTCTGGGGTAGACAGCATGGGCTGCGCTTCCAATAATGATTCCGTAACTATCACTGTTTTGCCTCCACTTACGATAAATGCATTCGGCACCGCAGTCATATGCGCAGGGGATGTTGCTACACTCAGTGTTACCGTATCAGGAGGCAATGGTGGCCCCTATCAATATTCATGGTCCAGCGGGCAAACGACTTCCTCCATAATCGTTACCCCAACTTCTACCACGACCTATACTGTGTCGGTATCAGACCTCTGTTCACCCGTCGCTATGGATGCTACCACAGTCACTGTACATCCTATGCCAACTGCCGATTTCAGCAGTACTACAACCATGCTCACAGCTGATTTTACCGGTCTGTCGATAGGAGCTATTGTCAGCCGGGCCTGGACTTTTGGTGATGGAAACACTTCAACACTGCAGAATCCATCCAACACTTATGCCACGGCGGGCACCTACCTGGTATGTCTTACGGTAACGTCTGATTCGGGATGTGTGGATTCGGCTTGCAGTAACGTTGTAGTTACCAGTGTGGGAATTGCTGAACGTGGATTTGGTGCTCAACTGAATATTTATCCAAATCCAAATAACAGTGGTCTCTTCTACCTTCAGCTTGCGAACCTTCCAAATGAGAGCTATACTTTATCTGTTTACAATGCCATCGGAAAGGAGCTGATGCAATCAGAGCATGAAGCAAACCAGCTTCCCAAAGCCCTTAACTTAAAAAGTTATGGACCTGGCATCTATTATTTACGTCTTACTAATAAATCGAACAATAACAATATTAACCGCAAAATCATCTTTATTAAATAAAAACAAGAGAACATCATGAATTTAAGCAAATTAAGTATTGGTTTTTCATTGGTCATAGCTGCCCTTTGGGGTACTATGAGTGTTTCTACTGTAACTGCTTCTGATAACAGCGGAAATAAATTGACCTTCAGCAAGAAATACTTCTCCATGCCCACCAACGTCGGTACCGAGGACTTTATGAGCCAAACTGTTATACTGAAACTCAAAGAGGATTACAGGCCTTACTGTTCAAAAGACCAGATAAGTATTTCAGAATTGGAATTATTATTGAAGAATATAGGCGCTACAGGCATAAGCCAAAAGTTTCCCTTTGCCAAGCGGCCAGAGCGTGAAACGAATGACTACGGACTTAAATTGGCTGACTTGTCCTTGATATATGAATTCAAATATGAGGGCCATTTTAAGGTGGAAGATGTAATTAACGCTGTATATGAGCTGGGCCTGGTTGAATACGCCGAACCTCATTATATAGCCCAACTATTTTACACCCCGAATGATCCTAATATTGGCTCGCAATATCACCTCAGCAATATAAAAGCCTACCAGGCCTGGGATCTCGATAAAGGAGATACCAATGTTGTAATCGCAATTATTGATTCGGGCACAGATACAGACCACCCGGATCTGGTCAATCAATTTGATTACAACTATGCTGACAACAATGCCGATGGCAATGACGACGATGGAGATGGATATATCGATAATTACCTGGGTTGGGACTTTGAGGACAATGACAACAATCCACAGATCGGAAACAGTGATCATGGAGTTCACGTTTCGGGTTGCGCTTCTCCCTCTACTGATAACGGTGTAGGAGTGGCAGGTGCGGGTTTTGACTGTCAAATTATGCCAATCAAAGCCGGTGACGGCACAATTCCATTTGGCTATGAGGGCATTGCGTATGCGGCAGACCATGGTGCATCAGTTATTAATTGCTCCTGGGGAGGACCTGGCGGAGGCCAATCCAGCCAGGATGTAATTACCTATGCAACTATTAACAACGATGCTCTGGTGGTAGCTGCAGCTGGAAATGATGCCGTGGAAGACCTATTTTATCCTGCGAGTTTCAACCATGTGCTTAACGTTGCCTCTACAGCACAAAATGATACCAAATCAGGTTTTTCTAATTATGGCTATGCAATCGATGTATGTGCTCCAGGAAGTAGTATCTACTCCACTTTAAATAACAGTTACGGAAATAATAGCGGAACTTCCATGGCTTCGCCTGTTGCGGCAGGATGTGCTGCTCTGGTCAGATCTTACTTTCCAAATCTCGACGCCTTACAGGCAGGAGAACAACTAAAAGTAATGTGTGATGACATTTATCCGCTAAACAATTCTGCCTACGCTGATAAGTTGGGAGCTGGAAGAGTGAATGTATTTGCAGCGTTGAACAATGGTATCACCAAGCCATCTATTGTGATGACAGAACGAAACGTGACTGACAATGATGATGAAGCATTTGTGGTTGGCGATACGATTGAAATCGCCGGAATCTTTACCAACTTTTTGGCGCCTACAGGTCCGGTTACGGGAACTTTAACGGCCAGCTCGGTTAATGTAAGTATTGTAGATGGTTCGATTTCATTGGGGGCCTTTGGGCCTTTTGGTGATACAGCGAGCAACTACTCAGATCCTTTGCAGATTGAAATTTTATCCGGTGCCCAATTCAATGAAAAAGTTTCATTTGAATTGGAATTGACGGATGGAAGTTATACTACAAGCATATTCTTTGATATTATCATTAACGTGGATTATATCAATATCAACATTAACGATGTTGCCACGTCCATTACCAGTAAAAGCCTGATTGGTTTTAACGACTTCAGCTCTCAAAATGAAGGGCTGGGCTTCATTTACCCCTATTCTAACCTAGGAACAGGCGTTAATTTACTATTTGATGGTGGGCTGATGGTAGGCGTTTCAGGTAATGTATCTGACAATGTCCGAAATACAGGCGGTGTAGACGATGATTTTACTTCTGTGAATAATGTTAGGCGGCTGCCGGTACCGGTTTTTTCAGAGTTTGACCTCGTAGGTGATTTCAATGACGACAATTCAACTTCTCCGCTTAATGTTGAGGTTCGTCACAGAGCATATGCCTGGACCAAAGCAGGGCATAGAAAATATGTTATCGTTGAATTCAGCATTAAAAACTACTCGGGAAGCATGTTAAATAATGCCTATGCAGGAATTTACACAGATTGGGATATTGCTACCATTACCAGTAATAAAGCCGCTACTGATATGGACAAATACCTGGGCTATATATACGACTCACAGGTAAATGGTTTTTACGCTGGAATTCAAGTGCTAACCAGCACGGGATTTAACCATTATGCAATGTTTAATAACCAGGCCGATGATCCGGGAGGAACGGGAGTGCATCCCAACAATGATTACACTTCTGCAGATAAATACACGACACTTAGCAATACCGTAACTAATGCCGGAGGCACTAATGGTGCAGACGTTTCCAATGTGGTTTCAACGGGTCCTTTTAACATCGCCAATGGAGATTCAGTTTCAATGGCATTCGCTCTAATCGCAGGTGACGATTTGACTGACTTGTTGCTAAGCGCAGATTCTGCTTACACCATGTACAATCCATGTACGGATGCAACCGGTACTGTTACAACCGCTCCTGATAATTGCGGTACGGGTAGTGGAACTGCGGCCATTCAAATCAATTTTGGACTACAACCCTATACGTACGCATGGAGCTCTGGCGAAACAACAAGTAGTATATCAGGATTGCTAGCAGGAGATTACCTGGTTACCGTAACAACGGCAAATGGATGCGTAGACGTGGATACGGCAGTGGTAACAGGTGCGGCACCATTGGCTGCAACAACGAGCTCAACACAATCGACCTGTGGAGCTAATGATGGTGATGCAACAATTACTGTTAGCTCGGGAACAACACCCTATAACTACTTGTGGGATAGCAACGCTGCTTCGCAAACAACAACGACCGCAATCAACTTAGGTGCTGGAGTATATACCGTTACTGTTACCGACGGCTTGAACTGCACAAGCACATTTATTGTAACTGTTAGTGATGCCGCTGCAGGAACGGCGGTCGGAAATGTGGATCAAAATGCAACCTGCAATGGGGATAGTGATGGTCAAGCCAGCGTAAGCATGACAGGAGGTGCTCCCTCATTCACCTATCTCTGGGATAATGGATCTACAACATCAACTGCAACAGGGTTATCTGCCGGAGATGAAATGGTGCAAGTCACTGATGCAAGTGGATGTATAACTTTTGCAACAGTAACCATTACCGAACCAGTTGCTATAACCGCTACTACTTCCTCCACGGTTGACAACGGATCGGGAAATGGAACTGCGACCGCAACGGGAGGGGATGGTGTTGCACCTTATACCTATGCCTGGGATGCTACCGCCCAATCACAGGCAACGGAAACTGCAACAGGCTTAAGTGCTGGGACGTATTCCGTTACAGTATCGGATGTCAATGGCTGCAGCTCAATTTTCTCTGTTACAGTTGGTGCCACAACAGGAATACAGAAAGTTGCCCTTGAAAACAGTTTGCACATATATCCCAACCCTAATGATGGACGTTTCGTTATTGCTCTGAGCAATCCGTTAAATGAAGCGTATATGCTGGAGGTAAGAAATGCGTTGGGCCAGGTTGTTTATACAGAACAGCTTACAACCAACAGCGGCCTTATAAAATCTATTGATCTTTCTTCATTAGATAAGGGCATCTACTTCCTGGCAGTAAGAGGTGGAGAGAGAGATCTTGTTCAAAAGATCATCCTTCATTAGGAAGTAAGTATAGGCCAAACGAAAAGGGCAATATCCGAAAGGTTATTGCCTTTTTTCAATTGCGTTCAAGTTAATCATCGTGCCCGACATGCAGATGCTGGCTTCTCCTTTTCTTATCGAGTATTTGATCCATACGAGCGCTCCATCGATGTGAAATGCATCATCCAGCTTATCCGGTTCTAAGAACTTACCGCTGGCAGCCAGCTTCAGCATAAATCCACAGCCATCAAGGGCGGATCTGTCAACAACCGAAGCTTTCATATAACCCCTTTTCTCAAAACCTATCAGGGCAACTGATTCTTCACCGGTTAACTTGTCGGGGTTATTCGACGTGGAAGTGCTTGTTTTGTGGCTGCACGATGCCACAGCAATAACCATTAAACTGAAAGCCAGATTCTTAATCATTGTTGGAAAGTACATCTTTCATGCTCACTTTTTTGCCAACTATTCCTCCTACCGTTTCTGATGCAATTCTGTCCTGCTTCATAGTGTCCCGATCACGTATTGTAACCGTTCCATCCTCCATGGTCTGTTGGTCAATAGTAATACAATATGGAGTTCCTATTGCGTCCTGGCGGCGGTATCTTTTGCCAATGGTATCCTTTTCTTCATAGCGGCAGTTAAAATCGTATTTCAATGAAGCCAATATCTCCCTTGCTTTTTCGGGATGTCCGTCCTTTTTGGTAAGTGGAAAGACGGCAACTTTTGTCGGTGCTAAGAATGGTGGAATTTTTAAAACCACTCTTTCAGAACCATCTTCCAGTTTCTCTTCGGTGTATGAACTTGACAGCACGGCCAGGAAAGTACGATCGAGGCCAATTGATGTTTCCACAACATAGGGTATGTAGCTCTTATCTTCCTCAGGATCAAAATACTGTAGCTTCTTCGACGAAAACTCTTCATGCTTCTTAAGATCAAAGTCCGTTCTCGAATGAACGCCTTCCAGCTCCTTAAAGCCCATGGGAAAATCAAACTCAATATCGGTGGCGGCATCGGCATAATGGGCAGGCTTTAGGTGATCATGAAACCGATAGCTCTGTTCTCCAAAGCCCATATTCAGGTGCCATTGCAATCTCCTTTGTTTCCATTTTTCATACCATTCTATCTGCGTACCTGGCTTTACAAAAAATTGCATTTCCATTTGCTCAAACTCTCTCATTCTAAATATGAATTGCCTCGCCACAATTTCGTTTCGGAATGCCTTTCCAATTTGCGCAATTCCAAAAGGGACCTTCATCCTACCCGATTTTTGGACACTGGAATAGTTGACAAAAATTCCCTGAGCAGTTTCCGGACGCAGGTAAATGGTATTCGAATCTTCTAAAACCGAACCCAGCTTGGTATCAAACATGAGATTAAACTGGCGAACCTCCGTCCAATTTTTAGAACCGCTAATGGGACAAGCTATCTCGAGGTCCTCAATCATCTTTTTCAGATCTGCGAGATCGTTTTCCTCCAATACTCTCTTAAACCTATCGTTGAGGCTATGAATCTTTTCCGCGTTTCTCAACACATTGGGATTTGTTTTGCGAAATTCTTCCTCATCAAAACTATCCCCAAATCTTTTCTTCCCCTTCGCAACCTCTTTCTCAATCTTAGCCTGAACTTTCGCAATATAATCTTCAATCAGAACGTCCGCCCTGTATCTCTTTTTTGAATCCTTGTTGTCGATGAGCGGATCATTAAAAGCTTCGACGTGGCCCGAAGCTTTCCAAGTGGTCGGATGCATAAATATTGCGGCATCCAGTCCAACAATGTTCTCATGCATTTGCACCATCGATGCCCACCAATAATTCTTGATGTTGTTCTTTAATTCTACGCCATTCTGTCCATAATCATAGACCGCGCTAAGCCCCTCATAAATCTCACTCGAAGGAAATACAAAGCCATATTCCTTTGAGTGGGCGATTATTTTTTTCAATAAATCGCTTTTATCTGCCATCTCTCAAAACTCGATTAATTATTTTTTGTAAAACTAACTATAATGTAATAATTGAACCTGCCTATTGGTATTCGAGCTTTTGCGCGCCCTAAAATCGAGTTTGAGTACTGAAAAAAAACATCACTTCCAAGCAAAAAATTATAACATTAATAGAGCCCTCTAACTGCATGAATTGTTGGCTATTATGCCTCCTGCCGGCCGGTTTGTTAATAACTTGTTTTGATTGTTGATGAAATTAGATTGACATGTTTTTGTTTTTTTTGAACTTTTGTTCACCGCTAAGGTCCAAATAAAACAATTCTTGGAACACTTGATATTGAAGAGTTTACGGCTCCTTAGAGGAGATTTTTTCGCCTGAATTTTAGATGACAGGCCAATTGAAAGCATTAAATAGCATTATGGAGGCAGAAACAATTGAAGGGAACGAAAATAAGGCAAAGGGGGTTGCTCAGCAGGAAACGACAACTCTAACAGAACCTATACTAGAAGAAAACAAAAATCGATTTGTACTTTTTCCTATTCAACACGACGACATTTGGGATTTTTACAAGAAGTCAGAAGCCAGCTTTTGGACGGCGGAAGAAATTGATCTTTCGAATGACATGGCGGACTGGGATAACAAGCTCAACGACGACGAAAGGTTTTTTATAAAACAGGTCTTAGCCTTTTTTGCAGCGTCTGACGGAATTGTGAACGAGAACCTTGCGGAGAACTTTTTGAGCGAAGTTCAATATACCGAAGCCAAGTTCTTCTATGGATTTCAAGTGATGATGGAGAACATTCATTCTGAAACATACTCGCTACTAATCGACACCTACATAAAGAATCCGACTGAGAAGCATGAGCTGTTCAATGCAATCGATACCCTTGACTGCGTTAAGAAAAAAGCAGAGTGGGCACTCAACTGGGTCGACAGTCCTGGGTTTGCAGAACGAATTGTTGCTTTTGCGGCTGTGGAAGGGATTTTCTTTTCGGGCAGTTTTTGCTCGATTTTCTGGCTCAAGAAAAGAGGATTGATGCCTGGCCTTACATTTTCTAATGAACTGATCTCAAGAGACGAAGGCATGCACTGTGATTTTGCATGTTTGCTTTACAACGAACACATAAAGAATAAACTTCCGAAATCGACCTTGGAGAAAATCATCACCGATGCTGTTGCCATAGAGACAGAGTTTGTGAACGATTCTCTTCCTGTAAAATTGATCGGCATGAATGCAAAGCTGATGACTCAGTATATTCAGTTTGTCGCTGACCGACTTTTGGTAGAGCTCGGAAACGAAAAAGTATACAATGCTTCCAATCCTTTTGATTTTATGGAATTAATCTCTCTGCAAGGAAAAACCAACTTCTTCGAGAAGAGAGTTGCAGAGTACCAAAAATCCGGAGTCATGGGATCGAAAGAAGACAACACTTTTTCACTAGATGAAGACTTTTAACACAGAATATACGTCCAAATAAGATATAACCCTCAACCCCTCACAAGCATGTATGTACTAAAAAGAGATGGCAGAAAAGAATCAGTAAAATTTGATAAAGTAACTGCTCGAATTAAAAAGTTGTCATATGGTCTAGACGCGAGAGTAGATCCGGTGGAAGTTGCCATGAAAGTTATTGAAGGCATTTATGAAGGAGTTACCACCACGGAGCTGGATAACCTGGCGGCCGAAGTAGCAGCATCCTTTACCACCAGACATCCCGATTATGCGTTGCTTGCATCACGCATTGCGGTGAGCAACTTGCACAAAAACACGAAGAAGTCATTTTCGGCTACCATGACGGATCTATACAACTATGTAAATCCAAAAAATGGCAAGAAAGGGCCAATGCTTGCTGATGATGTTTATAACATCATCATTGAAAATGCAGAATTGCTGGATTCTACAATTATCTATGATAGGGATTTTGATTATGATTTCTTTGGATTTAAAACACTAGAGCGATCCTATCTGCTAAAAATAAACGGGGAAATTGCTGAGCGTCCTCAGCAAATGTTAATGCGCGTTTCTATTGGTATTCATAAAGACAATCTAGATCAGGTAATTGAAACGTATGAGCTGATGTCTGAAAGGTGGTTCACGCACGCCACTCCTACCCTATTCAATGCCGGTACGCCAAAACCACAAATGTCTTCCTGCTTTCTATTGACAATGAAGGAGGACAGCATCGATGGAATTTATAAAACGCTGGAGCAATGTGCTAAGATCTCTCAATCAGCTGGTGGTATTGGATTGTCTATTCATGACATTAGGGCTACAGGGTCTTACATTAGAGGAACAAATGGTACTTCCAACGGAATCGTGCCCATGCTTAAGGTTTTCAATGATACGGCCAGATATGTTGACCAGGGAGGTGGAAAGAGAAAGGGATCTTTCGCAATTTACATCGAACCCTGGCATGCAGACATTTTTGAGTTTCTTGATTTGAAAAAGAATCACGGTAAAGAAGAACAAAGAGCAAGAGACCTTTTTTATGCACTCTGGATACCAGATTTATTTATGAAAAGGGTTGAACAAGATGGTGAGTGGTCACTATTCTGTCCAAATGAGGCACCGGGCTTATCTGATAGCCATGGGGAAGCGTTTGAAAAGCTCTATGTCAACTTCGAAAGAGAAGGCAAAGCCAGAAAAACGATCAAAGCACAAAAACTATGGTTTGCGATTATGGATTCCCAAATTGAAACAGGAACACCATATATGCTCTTCAAGGACGCATGCAACAGCAAATCTAACCAGCAAAACCTCGGTACGATTAAATCATCCAATCTGTGTACCGAAATAGTCGAATATACAGCAGCAGACGAAGTTGCGGTTTGTAACCTCGCTTCGATTGCACTTCCAAAATATATTGTGCGTGGTGAATTTGATCATCAACGTTTATTTGATGTTACCTATTCAATCACCAAAAATTTAAATACCGTAATCGACAATAACTACTATCCAATTCCTGAAGCGAGAAATTCGAATTTACGCCATCGGCCTATTGGAATAGGAGTACAGGGACTGGCAGATACGTTTATCATGATGAGGTTTCCTTTTGATTCGGCTGAGGCAAAAAAATTAAATAAGGACATTTTTGAGACGATTTATTATGCAAGCATGACCGCTTCTAAGGATCTCGCCAAGGAATTTGGACCCTATGAAACATACGAGGGCTCTCCATTGTCTAAAGGCCTCTTTCAATACGACCTTTGGAATGTTACTCCTTCTGCAAGATGGGAATGGAATCTGTTGAAGGAAGAAGTGGCTAAATACGGAGCGCGAAATTCATTGCTGTTAGCCCCTATGCCAACTGCTTCTACCTCACAAATACTCGGTAATAACGAGTGCATTGAACCTTATACATCCAATATTTACACACGACGAGTGCTGTCAGGAGAATTTGTGGTGGTTAACAAACATCTACTCATGGATTTAGTCAAGCTGGGGCTTTGGGATGACACATTGAAAACAAAGATTATAGCGGCCAATGGTTCTGTTCAGGGTATAGATGAAATTCCAGACAATCTAAAAGCGCTCTACAAAACCGTATGGGAAATTAGCCAGAAGGCGATTATTGATATGGCTGCTGATAGAGGTGCCTATGTTTGCCAGTCGCAATCACTAAATATTTTCATCCCCAATCCAAATTTTGCTAAGCTCACCTCCATGCACTTTTATGGTTGGAAAAAGGGATTGAAGACAGGAATGTATTATTTGCGATCTAAAGCCGCAGCAGATGCGATCAAGTTTACCATTGACAAAAAGGCCTTGATGCAATCTATTGAAGAGGATAACGTGATTGCCAAGCTTGCTTCGACCACCGTGGCGGAAATGGAAACCAGTCCGGTTATCCAGGTTACCTCAGGCACCCCGGATACCTCAGATGCACCAGATGCACCAGATGATCCAGATGATCCAGATGCACCAGATTCTCCAGATGCTCCAGATGCTCCGGATGCTCCGGATGCTCCAGATGATAAGGATAATCCAGATATCCCGGTTACTCAAGTTACCCCAGATACTCCAGTTACCCCGGTTACTCCGGATACCCCGACAGTTGCCCCGACAGTTACCCCGGTTAAACCAGTAACTACGGCAAATCAGGCCTACATAAGTACCGCGGAAGACGAGTTTCAGGCAATGGATGCTGAAAACGAATTCGAGCATGTTGAGGCAAGCACTGAGCCGGCTGAACAGGATACAGTATCTATAGATCGGGCTGCGATTCTTCTCGAACAACAACGACAGGCTGAAATTGCTGCGTGTTCTATTGACAATCCCGACGATTGCGAAATGTGTGGCTCGTAATTGTTATTTGGAGAAGCTGTTTCGATAAACTTTTGAAGTTTAACCACAAGGTTCGCAACGATTACGCCAGGATCGTTAAGAATTAACAATTTCGCCGTTGCGGACTTTGCGATGCCTTTACGCTCCTAGTAGCCAGGTAATTATCCCCGCATCTAAACACCTGCTTTTTAGTACCTCGTGCAGGTTTATACATAAAAAGTAACTTTGCAAACCTTTACGCGTAATTCCCTATGAACAACCCCATGAATAGAAAATTTCTATTGTTGCCTATCTTTCTGGTGCTAACGCTTGTATCTATAGCGCAGGTAAAAGTAAAGGGAACCATCAAAGATGACAATACCGGAGAAACGATAGTGGGTGCCACCGTTATTCTAAAAGGCTCCATTACTGGTGGTTTAACCGATATAGACGGGAAATTTGAATTTACGGTACCCGAATCTCCACCCTTTGTACTGGTTGTATCCTATCTGGGATTTCAAACCCAGGAATTTGAGGTCACATCACCCAATCAGAAAATTCAAATTGGGCTGAGTACTGACGAAGTGCTCATGAGTGAAGTTGAGGTGGTCGGAGATAGAATATCAGAGAAGCAAAAAGAATCACCACTTACCATTGAATCGATGGATATCTTGGCCATCAAGGAGACTCCTGCAGCAGACTTTTACGAAGGCTTAGGCCAGTTGAAGGGAGTTGATCTTACTTCCGCAAGTATCGGGTTTAAGGTAATAAATACCCGAGGATTCAACAGTACATCTCCAGTCAGGTCGTTACAGATTATAGATGGAGTCGACAACCAATCACCTGGGCTGAATTTTTCTCTGGGTAATTTTCTCGGGGCAGCGGAAATCGATGTAATGAAGATGGACTTAGTAGTAGGTGCAAGTTCCGCCTATTACGGGCCCAATGCCTTCAATGGTGTTATAAGCATGACAACCAAAAGCCCCTTTCAGTTTCCTGGTTTAAGTGTATTGACTAAAGTGGGTGAAAGAAATCTATTGGAGACATCTATTCGATATGCTCATGTCTTCAAAAACAAAGAAGGAGAAGATAAATTTGCCGTAAAGCTAAATTTGTTCTTTATGAGAGCAAATGACTGGGTGGCAGAAAATATGGATACTGCCTCTGGATCGCTGGTTGGAGTTGATAACGCGGGCGGTTACGATGCCGTGAACAGGTATGGAGACGAGAATCTGAGTACCAGTACCAATAATGCGTCAAGCATAAACGATCAGGTTCAAACACCCGGATTGGGAATATGGCATCGCACGGGCTACATAGAGGAAGATTTGGTGGATTATAATTCGAGAAATATGAAGCTCGGATTGGCATTGCATTACAAATTAAAACCTGAGGTAGAATTGATTTATGCATCAAATTTTGGAACGGGCACTACCGTTTACCAGGGAGACAATCGCTATAGCTTAAAGGATATTTTATTTTTTCAAAATCGGTTGGAGTTGAGAAAGAAAGACAAATTTTTTATTCGTGCCTATGCTACCAATGAGGATGCCGGAAAATCTTATGATGCGGTATTCACCGCCTTTTTACTTCAGGATGCCGCCAAAGACGATGCCACATGGAGTAAAGACTATCGAAATTACTGGGGTAACAATATTATTCAGGGTGCACCATTGCTAGACCTTCCTGGATTTCCAATTTATGTATTTCCCGATCCTGTTCTGGATTGGTTAGATTCAGCAAATTACATTATGGAATTATATCCTGACTCTTTAACAGCCTGGCATCAGCGGGCCCGTGATGATGCAGATAATAGCGGAGGCACCCCATTTTATCAGCCCGGTACTGCGGCATTTGATTCAGCTTTTAAATCGATCACTGCTAAACCACTATCGAAGGGTGGAACCCAGTTTATAGATAAATCGGCGCTATACCATATACATGGACAATACAGATTCACGCCGGAAATAATGGACATAATAGTTGGAGGAAACTTCAGGTTGTATGTTCCAAACTCAGAAGGAAGTATATTTAGTGATACGGGTAATGTAAGAATTACGAATTATGAATATGGCTTTTATGCAGGCTTAGAAAAAAAGATACTAGATGATAAAATCAAGCTAAATCTAACTTCCAGATTGGATAAGAATGAAAATTTCAATTTTGTAATGTCACCGGCATTATCGGTTGTATATACTTACAGCAAAAATCATATCGCCAGATTATCCTTTTCGTCGGCCATCAGGAATCCAACACTTGCTGACCAGTACTTGTATTACAACGTAGGGAGAGCGGTGCTGGTAGGAAACAGATTTGGCAGAGATTCTTTGGTTACTATACCCTCTCTGGTTGAATTCCTCAACAGCGGAAATAATCCTGACACCCTGGTGTATTTCAATGTAGCGCCCGTGCGTCCTGAAAAAGTCAAAAGTATTGAGATCGGTTATCGTACCACCCTATTCAACAGAATCTACATGGATGCCAGCTATTATTTTAGCTGGTACACAGACTTTTTGGGTTATAAAATAGGAATAGATGCTAAGCTGGATGATAGTCTTGGTACGTTAAATAGCGCACAAGCCTACCGGGTCGCAGCCAATAGTGATGATATGGTCACTACCCAAGGGTTTTCCGTTGGAATCAACTATTTTTTCAAAAAGTTTTTTGCCATCAATGGCAATTACTCCTGGAACCAAATTGATCTACGAGGTTCAGAAGACCCAATCATCCCTGCATACAACACACCTGAGCACAAGTTTAATATAGGTATGAGCGGACGGGATATAATGATCAAAATAGGAAGCTTTCGCCTGTCCAGGTTGGGGTTCAGTATAAATTATAAGTGGATTGAGGGATTCAAATATGAAGGCTCTCCCCAATTCACCGGCTTTGTACCTACCTATGATATGCTGGACATGCAGATTAACAAGTATTTTCCAAAGTTGCACATGACCGCCAAGCTAGGGGCGTCGAACATTTTGAACAACAAACAATTTCAGGTTTATGGCGGCCCGAGAATAGGGCGAATGGCCTATTTTTCACTATTGATTGAGCTCGATCCCTTCAAAAGAAAAAAGAAGAAAGAAGAAAGCGAGGAGCTAGGACTGCTCCCCGCAAGTTCCTTTAATGGAGCTTATCCATTGTTTTATTAGTTCCACCCCTTCCTTGTGTACCAATTTTCTGCCCAGCTCCGGCATCATTATCCCGGGATTTGTGGATTCCATTCGGAATGGGAGTATTGATTCTTCCGGTTTTCCTGGTACGATATCATAGGACCTCCCACCCGATCCCTGCCCAGCTGCAACCGGAGATTTGCATATCCCTAAATGTGCAGGTTGCTTCTCGAAAACGGTTAAGTACAATCCCGTTGTATGAGCTGGCCCTTTTCGGTTATGGCAAGTTCCACAATTGACTTCCAGGTATGCTAAGGCCCTCTCCTCCAGCGTACCTGACTGTTCATCATCCCATTTGGCTACATGAGGGATTTCCCTAGCATCTGGTAAGCCCGTTAGGTAGCCCATTTTCTTCCACCTCTCCAATTGATTTTCAACCCTGCCATTGTAATCATAGTCTGAATTCATATTTCTTGCCTTTGGCCCTATTGGAAGAAATTTACCGTCTCCAACATGACAACCCTTGCATTGGTTCTTATTTGGAATTATGTAAGGCGTTTCAACCACCTCTCCATTTTTGGATTTCCACTTTACCTGTTTAACGCCGCCAGCAATCTCTAATACTGCTTCCGTTTGCTCATCATTCCAGATATAAGCAAGGGCATCCCAACCACTTTCTCGATTAACCAACAATCGAGTTTCCATAATGCGCCTTCCCCTTGATTAATCCGCAACTC
>DTRI01000358.1 GCA_012966015.1 Flavobacteriales bacterium
ATCTGAGGTATAGTGTTTGAAGGAATCCTATTACTACTATTATATATAAAAAGTTATAAAGAGAGTAAATTGTTGGACATAAGGGATGAAAAAGTATATTTTTTCACTCTCAAAAGAAACCAGTACTTTTTTCGTTAAACTCTTCCAATGAATTGTAGTCTGTTTCATAGATTTAATCCATTTCATGCAACTATCCAGGAAACAAATTCAACATCTACATCTGAGAGCCGGATTTGGTATTTCTCCTCATCGCTTACATGAATCTGAAGGTTTGGAGGCCCGTGATCTTGTGAATCAATTGTTTGTTCATTCTACCATTGATCAGCCACTGGATGTAATTCAGTATCCATTGGACAATACCCAACAGGGAGTCATGGCTTTACCCGAGTCGATGCGTAAAACCATCAAGCAAGATTTGAAAGAACAGGTGAAAGACCTGAATCTGGCATGGATACACAGGATGAGTGATACCGAAGCGATACTCAGAGAAAAAATGACCCTCTTCTGGCACGATCATTTTGCTTGTCGTGTGCCTAATGCCTGGGTTCAGCAACGCATGAACAATCTTATGCGAAGCCATGCCTTGGGCAACTTCGGTGAACTGGTATCTGCTGTTTCCAGGGAACCTGCTATGTTGCAGTTTCTAAACAATCAGCAGAACAGGAAGAAGCATCCCAACGAGAATTTTGCACGTGAACTGATGGAGTTATTCACTCTGGGGTTAGGCAACTATACCGAAGAAGATATTAAGGAATCGGCAAGAGCCTTTACGGGTTGGGGGTACGACCAACGGATGGAATTCCAATTTCGTAAAGGCATTCATGATTATGGTATCAAGACTTTTATGGGGCAATCCGGAAACTTCGATGGACACGATATCATACGGATCATATTGCAACAAAAACAATGTGCACGATTTGTTACGAACAAAATTTATCGATTTCTGGTTGGCGAAAACCCGGGTGTGAAGAGGTTGAATACGTTGAGTAATCAATTCTATACATCCGACTACGATATTGGCAATTTGGTTAAAACCATTCTTACGGCCGATTGGTTTTACAGCGAAGAGGTTGTGGGTAATAAAATCAAAGACCCAACGCAATTGATTGTCGGTTTCATGCGCACCTTCGATGTTGAGTTCACTGATCCAAAATCACTGATCTTTTTGCAACGCATTTTAGGTCAGGTGTTGTTTTACCCACCAAATGTGGCTGGTTGGCCGGAAGGGAAACAGTGGATTGATAGCAGCACGATGGTTTTTCGCATGAAATTCCCCGAATACTTATTTAAGCAAGCCGAAATAGACACTGTATTGGAGGCCAATCCTGATGGTTTGCCTTATAAGTTGAGCAGTCGTAAGCTTGATGTAATAGTTAAGCCAGATAGCTTTATTCAATTCTTTACGTCTACTGACAGGGCAGATGTATTGAAAGAAATGAGCGATCATCTCTTGCAGCATACCTTGAGTGCTGAAATGATGGACTTCCTTCTTGATCAGGTAGATGCCGGTGAAGATCTGACCACGCAAAAAATGGCTTTTGCCATGTTACTGGCCAAGCTACCAGATTACCAATTGTGCTAAATGAACACGATATGAAAAGAAGAGCATTTATCCAGTCGGGCGCACTTGTTTCAACCGCAATGTTGGTGCCTCGTTTTCTGATAGGTTTCCCTATCGGATCTGGTGAACATACCGCCAATAGGTTGATCGTTGTTCAGTTGTCTGGTGGAAATGATGGATTGAATACAGTGATACCCTATGAAGACGATTTGTATTTCCGGGCACGCCCAATGCTGGCAGTTGAATCTTCAAAGGTGCTTCGGCTCAACGATGAACAGGGGTTAAATCCGGTAATGAAAGGGCTGGAAAAATGGTACCACGAGGGGTATGTTACCATTTTGAATTCGGTGGGTTATCCCAACCCCAATCGATCGCACTTCCGATCTATGGATATCTGGCACACCGCATCTGATTCTGACAAGACACTTTCTACTGGATGGCTGGGAAGATATATTGATGCAGCTTGTGGAAATGGAGCACCTTTAAGCCATGCTATTGAAGTAAACAGCACACTCAGCCTGGCGATGAAAGGGCACCAATACAATGGATTGGCATTGTCAAAACCCAAGCAGCTCTACGGCTCTACCAATGATCCGTTTATACGTCACTTGGTTAACACACCAAATACAGGTGCTGATGAAAGAGATTTTTTGTACAAAACCCTGGCCGAAACAGCTTCTACTGCGCGCTATATCTATGAAAAATCGAAGGTGTATACTTCTAACCAGGAATACCCACAATCGGCCTTTGGCAAAAACCTTAAGAACATTGCCCAACTCATTATTTCAGGATGCCATTCTCAGGTGTATTACGTGTCCCTTGGTGGTTTTGACACCCATAACCAACAAAGTGTAAAACAGGCACGTTTGCTGCAACAGTTTTCAGAAGGTATGGATACATTGCTTACCGATCTTAAAAACAACCAGGCAGAAGACAATGTTTTGATTATGGTGTTCTCTGAATTTGGAAGAAGGGTGAAAGAAAACGCCAGTAAGGGTACTGATCATGGCACTGCCAATAATGTTTTTGTACTCGGTAAGGCCTTACGGCAACCAGGCATTTACAATCCGACACCCAGCCTGGCTGATCTGGATAAGGGAGATCTCAATTTTCAGATTGACTTTAGATCCGTTTACAGTACGCTTCTTAGAAATTGGTTAAAAACCAATGACGTAGCGATACTCGGTCATGACTTTCCTACGCTCGATTTGGTGTGAATGAGGGGTGGGGAGGGTTATATCTGGTTATTTATTGCGATACTTTTGGCTGGGATAACAGAACGAGTTATATGCGGAAGGAATAATACGTTTATTCGCTGAATCCTTGTTGATATCCGTAGCTATCACCTAACTGTAGCAGACATTAATACCTACTCTTGCGCTTTCAAATTTGGAAAGATGAATACACCCACACAAGAAGTGAATCATATACAAAAAGTTGCTGATTAGTTAAAACATAAGGCTGTTCTAAAACAGGATATCTTTAAAACTACCCACGAAGTTTTCACCCAGCTTCAAAGCCAATTAGACCTTTTTTGCCGGAGTCTTATAGAACAGATGTAACAGCCTATTATCCAATTGGTTCAAAATAACTAATGTTTCATCCATACTTGGAGGGCCTGCTGATATTGCTCCAGGCTCGACATCAATGACTGTGCTTCAATGGTGTGAGATCATGCAGAATATGCTATGGTACGGGAGTACTACAACCTTAAATCACCAGATGCTGCATGGTTGCTTAGGTTATGCAACACTTCGACAGCAAATAGAATCGAGTTTAAGAACTAACGGTACCTTTAGTGAGAAAAATAATTCATGATGATTAAAAATATTGCTCTGGAGTTAAAACTGTTGATAGCAAGTTTCGTATTCACGCTTTCTTTATTTGCCCAGCCGACTACATTTGAGAACAAAGGAATCTGCGGAGGTGGAGCAACAACGCAACCTTCAATCAGCCCATTTAACGATCAGCTCTATTACATCACCTCTGACATGTCTCCAATCTTAAAGTCGGAAAATGCAGGAGCAGCATGGAGCCCAATTCCATATTATGAATTAACAGGAGCTGGACAGCACACAAAAGTAGAGTTCACATCAGATTCAAGCATTCTGTTCTCTTTTGGATATACCGGATATCCTAACCCTAAAGAGCCAAAAAAATCTATAGATGGTGGATTTACATGGAGTGTGCTACCTTCTGACCCCACAAATGGAAATGTGTGGCAACTTTTTGCTGATCCCACCTCCACGCAACGGGTCATATTAACCGCCTATTCCAAAGCATACATTTCTATAGATGGCGGAAATACGTTCTCAACTATAATTACCTCTACGTCATCCGTTTATATTGGTGGCGTTTTTTGGGATAATAACGACATATACATAGCATCAAATACAGGAGAAACCAGTGGATCAGCATTGCTGTGGGTATCCAATGACGGGGGGAGCACCTTTAATTCTGAACCTGTGAATGGAGACTTCCCTGCCGATCATTTTTTTCGATACATGGAAGGAGCAAAAGTAGGCAACCAGGTAAATTTATACGCTGTTACCATGTACAGCTCATTTGGTGGTTTAAATTTCACAGAATATTGGGGGCCTACAAGAAAAGTGCTGCGCTTAGACTATGGTGCCGGTAATTGGTATTCTCTGGATGGTAACGGTTTAGACTTAGCGTCGGGAAGTGGGGATGCTCACCCAAATATAATCGCTACCTGCGCTTCCGATCCGGAAGTAGTTTATTTGGGTTGTTTTCACGCCCCCGGTATGGAAGTCTATAAATCAATAAATGGAGGTAATTCATGGACACAGGTATTGGATTGTGATAACTCGAATCAAAATGTAAATGTTGCCACAGGCTGGATTGGGGCAGGCAGCAGCTCATACAACTGGTGGTGGTCAGGGCCCGTAATTGGTTTAGACGTAGCTAATGGGAATTCTGATGTGGCGATTATTACAGATTACATGTCATCCCATCACACAAGAAATGGTGGAAGCACATGGGAAGCCCTTTTTGTAAAACCTTCCCAATTAAATACGATCGGTAATAATACTCCAGATGGCCTTTCCTATGAATCCAATGGCTTTGAAATTACATCTTGCTGGGATCTGCATTGGTTCTCTGCTAACGATATGTTTGCCAGCTATACCGACATTCAAGGAATCATTTCACACGACGGTGGTGATTCCTGGTCGAACAATTACGCTTATCCGGTAAATTATAATACCACTTATACTGTTGTACCAGCTCCTGACGGAAGTAAAGTATATGCTTGTGTAGCAGACAAGCATGATATGTACGGTTCAATTTATCTAACGGATGCCTTAATTGATCCGGGAATTGGTGAGATTTTCGAATCTTCAGATAACGGCTTGACATGGACCGTGACCCACGATTTCGGAAGGGTTGTCATGGACATGGCAATTGACGCAAACAATCCCAATAGATTTTATGCGTGTATTGCCAACAGTATAGACGGCGGGATTTATTATTCGGCTGACGATGGCGTGACCTGGAACCTCTTGACGACCCCACCAAGAACGGAAGGCCATCCAATTGAAATAGAGGTGCTAACTGATGGAACCCTGGTGGCTGTTTTCTCAGCGAGATATGACAGTGCTCAATTTACCGCCAGCTCAGGTGTCTTTATAAGTGAAGATAACGGTTTAACCTGGATTGATCGCTCTGACCCTGGAATGCATTACTGGACAATGGATCTAGAGATATCACCCGGTAATGATAGCATATGGTATGCTTCTGTCAGATCACACTGGGGCCCAAACAACCTGGAGCAAGGAGGGGTGTATAAATCATCGGACAGAGGTCAGAATTGGGTGAGAATTAGAGATTTTTATCGCGTTTGGTCTATGACAATTCACCCTGCGAATCCCGATATTGCTTATGTATGCACACATGATGATCTAAATGGTTTACAGTATACCGAGAATTTAAGCAGCTCAACTCCTGTTTTTGAAAGAGTTGAGAGCTATCATTTTGCCAATCCTAACAGAGCGCTCTTTAATCCATATGACGACAATGAGGTCTGGGTAGCTAGTTTGGGCAATGGGTTGAAAAAAGGAACTGTATCTAACGGTCCATTGGGCTTTCATGAAAATCGCGTTGAAGGAAATCATATTTATCCCAATCCTGCATCAGATGTTGTGTTTGTTAACACCAATGAAACTGAGATGAGTGCAAATACCATAATGGTCAGCAACTTGCTTGGGCAAAAAGTTCAAAATGTGGATTGCTCCCCGCAAACCTCCGTTTACTCTCTTGACCTTAGTGCCCTGGCTAAAGGAACTTATTTTATTTCAATTATTACAGATGACAGCAGCTATACCCAGATGTTGTTTGTTGAGTAAGCACTACCTACATGCCGTCTATTGTGCCGCGGGACTTATTGGTTTGTATTAGAAGTTGAGCATGGCCTGACAACTCATTTATATCTCGTTATTTGCAACTTACCCATCCCAAATGCTTGCCCTAATTTGGGCTGTCGGCAATTGTGTTTGGCAAATAAATGCCTACCTTGGGGCTTATTGCAGCCGAAGAGAGATGCCCTGTGATGCCCCACTTCTCATAGCGGAGGCCGTTCATTCTATCAATTGTTAATTTGCAATTCAATTTAAAATTATGAAAAATGCATTACCCATTGTGTTCTTTTCTGCCAGCATATTATTAGCAGGATGTGGACCATCAACACGATTAGTTAGTTCGTGGAACCCTAAAGAAAATGTTGCAAAAAGTTATGATAAGCTTGCAGTAGCCGTTCTTTTTCCAAGCATTTCTAACAGGATGATAACAGAAGAAGCTTTAACGGAAAGTTTAAAATCTAACAATATTAAAGCTGTTCAAACTTTTGACACTTTCCCGCTAGCCGGAAAAGCTAAGGAGATTCTGAGTATCGCAAAAAAACCAGAAGAGCTTAAGGAAAAGGTGAAACAAAAGGTGATTGAGAACAAGATTGATGCATTAATGATTGTCACCTTATTTGACAAAAAAACAGAACAAAGATATGTGGAGGGTTCTGGTTTTACGTTAGGTGGAACAGGGTTTTATGGGAATGGTTATTATGGAAATACATATTACGGAAACCTGAGCCCATCTTATCCTGGAGGATCCTATTATGATTATTACACATATTCTGCATACACGATATCCAAGCCAGGGTACTATGTGGAAGACGTCATATATTATGCTGAATGTAATTTATATGATATTGCTTCTGAGAAATTAATCTGGACTGGACAAACTAAGACCGTTAATTTATCATCTATTGAAAAAGAGGCTGCTAAATTTGCAACAATTATTGCAAACACATTAATAGAAAAAAACATTCTAATTCCATAACTTAAGCATCCATTCATAGAGCGTGCCCCCATTCTGTTTTGATTTTTTCTTGTGTCAAGGTTTCTAATCTTGAGTATCATTTCTTATAAAGGCTCACGTTTTGCTTTCAGCCCAATCCAGAAGGGAATTTATATTGCTTTTAACGGCAAAAGCAATGTATCAACTGTGCTCAATATAGGGATTGATTATGCCATGCCCCTTAATTTTAATCCCATTTATTATGGCACACAGCAGCGGACGCATGGTCAATATCATCGTAACTGAGCTACGCAATCAGACTGATAGACAATTTCAACGGAAAACAACTACGTAACCAGCGCGCAGATGATAATATATATGGGCTGGGACTACGGAAAGGCAATCTGCCAACAATACGTGTCTAATCGTAAACGATTGGCATTTTGGAAGCTTGATGGCGCCGCTGCTTCCGCTAATTTGGACTATCAGCAGTTGCCGTTGGCGAAGAAATGCCTAATTTGGAGGATTGCCAAGATTAAGGTTCCGGCTTAGAAGAAGTGGCCAGGTGTAATCCACTTCTCATAACCAAGGAACCCTAGCG
>DTRI01000359.1 GCA_012966015.1 Flavobacteriales bacterium
CTAAAAATCAAAATACCAGTTAAAGTTCGCCAACCTAAAATATGTGTTAAAACATCGTTCTCATAGCTCCGTTCCATCAATTCGTAGCGCTTATCAGAAGGCTAAAAAAGCAATGGCAGATACCGAAAAACCGGTACATCGGATCGATTTTAACCTACTTCTACTCGATTTCGAGCAAGAAAACTGGGGCGAGAACCAAAAGCAAGCTTTGAATCAACTGCTTGATCAAATATCCAAAAACAATGATCTAGAATTGAAACGCGCCGTTTATAATTTGGCATCAGTAGCAACAAAAAAGCAACAGAGCCAACATATCCAATGGTGGTTAGCCCAAGATTCGCAATCCAGAGAAAGTACCAATATTCAGGACAACGAAAAAACTCTTCTAGCCAGAGCTTTGGTTTATCTTAATCCAGCAGACCCTCGGCATTTGAACAACCTAGCCTGTGCATTAGCAGAGAGGAAAAATCTGATTGCGGCCAAACAGCGTCTGTTTCAAGCTCTGGCTAGATCTGCACAATGGAAGAATAGGGATTCATCAGTACGTAGCAGGGCCTATCAAAAAATCCTTGGCAATTTAAAAAGATGTGACTTAGAAATTGGCTGGGATCAGGTTGCAAGTGAACTCAGATCTATTGAATTACGTAAACATCAATAAAAGAGTCATATGGAAAACGCACGCATTGGATTGAGTTGCTAGAACCATTTATGGATGTTTTTTCTTGGTTACCAAATCCACGCACGATTAAGGATAAAGCAGATCATTCGTAACATCAGATTATAAAAGAAACGAACAATAGAAATGAAGCTAATCAGCTTGTTAACACTATCAGTCATATTTACTAGCAGTTGGGTTAATGCCCAGCGTCAATGGGGGGATCTTCGATATGGGGAATTAAGACGAGTTGAATCGAAATATGATCCCATTCACCGGTCAACCCCTTTGGCACGCCGAATCGGGGTCATGGTGTTTAGTGGGCTAGTCAGTTTCGATAAAGATCATAATCGAATTCCACAATTAACCAGCTTAACGAAAGCCGAATTACAATCGTATCAACCTATAAACGATGTTGTTTACATTTTTCCGTTACGCACGGATATCCTATGGCACGATGATGAGGTATTTGACGCTTATGATGTACTATTCACCTACTTGGCAATGAAGAACGACCTGAAAAAGAAGGAAAGCGTAGATTTCATTGCTTCGGTAGAGGTAATTGATTCATTCACTATTCAATTTACTTTGGCGAAACCGATATTAAATGCCTTTGGGAAATTGTCTTTTCAGATTATCCCACATCACCTTTTCGTGCCGAATGAAGCGGAAATCCGTCCGGATAATCCGGAATGCCAAGTGCCTCCAAATCATACTTTTGTTCAAGGACCAA
Organism: Flavobacteriales bacterium; assembly: GCA_012966015.1. Classification (GTDB taxonomy): domain Bacteria; phylum Bacteroidota; class Bacteroidia; order NORP154; family NORP154; genus NORP154. The sequence goes on from DTRI01000359.1 coordinate 1,389, forward strand.
TTGGTACAGGTCCCTATCGCTTTGACCCGTATGCGCCCCCAAGCGACGAGGTACATTTGCTTGTGAATCCAAACTATCCGATTCTCGAAGACGGTCGAAATCGAGCTTGGATTGATAAGGTTATTATGAGACCATTTTCGGACGATCGGGCACAAGCAAATTCGGTAGCCTTTGGCGGGGTGGATTTAGTAGTTGAATTACCGGCGACCCTAGTTGACAGCGTAATCCAAGACGCTGAAGCGGCAGGAAGGTATTTATGGAGAGAACGTTACCAGTCTATGTCATACTACTTCTTTGCCCTCAATCATGATCATCCTTTCCTAGGCGGAGAAGAGAACCAATTGACTCGGCAAGCTATTCACTACGCTACTAATCGTGCGGAATGGCTGAATCGCATCGAAAATGATTCCGGTATCCTGATTAGCGGTCCTTTCCCCCACGACAGTCCATACGCGGATTCCAGTGTTGATCCTTATCCATATGAGGTGGACAAAGCCAGAAATTTGCTGGCTCAAGCAGGATTTGCTGATACAGATGAAGATGGTACTCTGGACAAGGATGGTAAACCTTTTACTTTGACTCTTAAACAGATGGCCGGACGGCAAAAAGAAGCTCAGATTTGCGAGGCCTTTATTGCTGACCTTCAGCAAATTGGGATTCAGGTCAACAGTAACGCACTTACAAGCGAGGAGGAATGGAAACAGCAAATCTACTACAAACACGATTTCGATGTCGTTCTTGACAGTTGGGCATTCTCAATTGGTGCTACGCTTTATCCGCTACTGCATTCTTCCCAGTCCTTTCCGGGTGGCAAGAACTATATTAGTTACAACAACCTAGTAGTCGATATCACACTCGATCTTTTCAAAGAAGAGACTGATCCCGCTGCTTTGCAAAACTTGGGGAGAGAACTACACCGAATGCTACGTCAAGAATCTCCATATATTTTTTTGTGGACACCGCTTCGGATTGCTGTGGGAGATATTAAAATTAGAAATGTTCAGATTCATCCGGATGTGTTTTTTAACTATATTACCGAGTGGTGGCTTCAATAATGAGATAATCAGATAACATTAATGGAAGAAGAATAATGATTGCATTAGTACGTGCTATTATCCGAAGCTTAGTTTTACTAATTTTAGCTTCTTTCATTATGTTTAAAATTAGTATGTTTGCCAGTATCGTGTCAATTAGCCCTTCAATATGGCTGACCTTGGAAACACCCCACACTTCTACTGATCTACTATCACCTCAACAAATTATAGAGCTCAGCAAATCCTCCAATCTTCCTGATGACGCACAATTCTTTAAGCTCGCGTTCTCAATACTTTACTTGCAAGTTAACCAGCCTCACATGTGGAATCAGCTCAAACCCAAAATATTGTCTAAAGAACTCAGACGTAAGATTCGTGATAATCCAGAACTGCGAACAAAAATTGATCTCCCTACACCGTTGACATACCTCAATAAAATTTCCAATCCACGGGAGTTCATCAACTTCGATTTTGTCCAAGCAACTGCCTATTACAAAAAGGGGGAGATGGAAAGATCAATTGACATTTATACTAGAATAGTTGACTCGGAAAACATACTTGTTTTGAGTAACCTCTCTAGTTTGTTAATTAGCAAAAAGAAAGAATCTGAAATAACTAAGCGATTACACCGCGTCTTGGATTCAATGTCGGATGAAACTCCGGAATCTAATCTGCTTCATCTACGTCTTGGGGAAGCCTACATTGCTAAACGTAAGTTCCAAAAAGGAAAAAAATATCTTCAACTGGCGTCACAAAGCAATAACCAGAAGATCGCTAAACAGGCTAAGTTATGGCTCTCCGAAATTAAAAAAAAAGGGCTGGATATCTCCTACCTAGGTTGGCTTTATCGTGCTTCTAAACTGGATTTTGGAAAAAGCGTACACTCAGGAAAAGAGATAGGCGAGCAGATTATCACTCGTTTTCTCTTAACTTTTAAACTTACACTTTTTACCACAATAATAGCCTTTGGGGTAGCCGTTCCATTGGGTGTTTTTCTAGGAAAATTTCCCTCTCTGAAGCTGAGTAATATAATAAAATCGATGATTTATCTTCTGAGTGGAATCCCCGTTTTTTTAACCTGCTATCTATGTCTCAAAGGATTTCCTCAGATTATTGACAGCAAGTCTCCTAAGTTAGCCTACTATTTCATTATTGGATTGTGTTTGGCTTTTGGAAATGGCTTGATGTATCAAATGATTCAAAGAATTCAGCAGGAGACGCGTGAATTGCTACAAAGCGATTTTTTCCTTGCTATCAGGGCACGTAAAGCCAATTTAACGTGGCATCTGATGGTCAATTTGAGTTGGCCCGTAGTATCGACTTTTGTGTCACAAGTCCCGCTTCTTCTTTCAGGGGCAATTGTTGTTGAAGTAATTTTTACCTATCAAGGCATTGGGCACTGGTTATTTGTAGCAGTCCAGTACAAGGATTTTCCGGTTATCCTTCCAGCTTGCGCGTTACTGGTGATTTTTGTTTGTTTGGCAAATCTTGTTCGTGATTTTTTCCAATATCTTATAGATCCCCGCTTGCGATACTGAAAAACGGTGCAAATGGAAGTCTCAAAATCTTCAAAATTATTATCGGCCAAAACGATTGGAAGTATCATTATCTTTTTTACAATATGTATGATGGCATTATCGCTTCTACCTGTTTTTTCTAATAAAAATATCCATTGGGCTAGTGCTCATCAACCACCTTCGCTGCGTCATATTATGGGCATAGACCGATCTGGGCGTGGGATTTTCAGCCAGTTGGTATCAACCTCCAAAGCTTACTTTCTGCCGGGTTTATTATCTATCAGTATTTCTCTCTTAGGAGGAACGCTACTTGGTGCTACTTCAGGGTACTATACCACTGCAGGGCAACCGGAAGGATTGAGAGAAAAAATACGCGTCTTTTCGCCCTCAGGAATAGTGGTTATACTGGATGGTTTTATTCGCTACGTTTTTGAGTTAATTAATTCATTGCCGCGGCTGGCCTTGATTTTCTTAGTCTGTGCTACAGTCAGCACTGACTTTCTCTGGATAGCGGGGACTTTAGGAATAATGGGAGCCATGAAACTAGGCAGCTTACTTCGCAGCGAAGTCATTTTGCTTCGGCAAGAGGCCTATATTGAAGCTGCAGTTGAACTCGGTTTGCCAGATCTAATCATTCTCGGTCGTCATCTTCTATGGACACGACTTTTGCCTCTCCTCGTTTCACAAGCGTGCCATCTATTTGCCGAGGTTATTCTGATCGAAACCACCTTGAGATTTTTCTTCCAAATTATTCCCGATGGAACCAGTAGTTGGGGAAAGATACTAGTTGATAATAAAAATTATATCTTTACACGACAAGGAATATCGAAGTCCGTAAAACAAAAATCTCACAGCATGTTCGAAACCAGAACACTTAAAACAACCAGTTCAAAGAACCATTTATGGTGGTTGGACTCAAAGAGGCATTTATGGTGGTTATGGTTTTTTCCGGCACTATTTATTGTGTTCAATATCATCTCACTATATTTGTTAGCTGATGCCTTTGGACGACAAGATGACTGATTCATTCTAATCCTGAGAAAATCATGTTTGAAAAACTGTCTGTCACTGACTTGACCATCCAATTTGATACACGAGACGGTTTGATTCAGCCAGTCGATCATGTTAGCTTTGAAATCGAACAAGGTCAACATGTTGGTCTTATCGGTGAATCCGGATGTGGAAAGACTGTAACAGCTCTATCAATTCTTGGATTTGAACGTGGAGTACCGGGGATTGTTAAAGGGAAAATCGAGTTGAATGGACAAAATATCTTGCCTGATTTCAGCCATTTTTTTGATAGCAAAACAGAAATTGCCTATCAAAAAAAACAGAACTGGCGTCGATGGGAGAAAGCTTTGTCCCTATCTTTATCGCCATTTCTTGGTACTGTGTTCAGTATGATCTTTCAGGATGGCTCTAAAATGTTAGATCCGCTTTTTACCATCGGTAAACAGTTAGTGGAAGCGCTTAAACTTTCGGATGAAATGAAGAATAAATCGAAAATGGATCTTAAGAGGGAAGCCTGTTTTTGGCTGAACCGCCTTGAAATGCCAGAGCCAGAAAAAACCTTTTCACAGTACCCTCACCAACTTTCTGGTGGAATGATTCAACGTGTTGTCATTGCCATGGCGTTAGCTTCTAAACCTAGCTTATTAATTGCTGATGAACCGACAACTGCGCTTGATGTAACTGTTGCCAGTAAGATCCTACGACTGCTGAAGGCTCTCTGCACGGAAGAAGAACTGACACTTCTGGTTATTTCTCACAACCTCGCTGTTATCCGCGAATTAACCCAAAAGGTAATCGTCATGTATGCTGGACAAATCGTCGAGATCCTACCTAGTCACGATCTGTTGCCCGAACGGATTAAACATCCTTATGCAAAAGCTTTATTAGACGCGCAAATTAGTGACCTAGTCATCGCTACGAATTCACTCCAAGCTATTCCTGGTGAAGTACCAAAGCCGTCTGAGCAGATCTATGGATGTCGTTTTCATCCTCGCTGTTTTTTAGTAAAAGAGAAACAGGAACAAGGTATGCAAGACTTTGCTGATCGCTGTAAAACACAGCCCCCCAGCCTCTCTATACTAGAAGAAAACCAAAGCGTTAGATGTTGGGCACACACTGAAGTTCCTGTCAAAGAAACGTTACAATCTTAATAATCCATTTGTCTTTTAAACGAAAAAACCAAAGTTGGACCTCAAAAACCAATTACTTTTTACCAAAGATTTAAAAAAACACTTTGCACCTCGTCAAGGATTTCTAGATCGAGTGCAAACCTTTTTTCCCGAATGGCGTGCGACAAGGACATCAGTTAAAAAAGTATGGGCCAATTTAAGTCAACCAGTTACAGCCGTAGATGGAGTTTCACTGTCAATTGGAGAGAAAGAGGTCGTTGGTCTTGTCGGTGAAAGCGGAAGTGGTAAAACGACACTTGGCCGTCTACTGGTACGTCTGATTCCCGCAACAGCTGGAGAAATTACGTTTAATGGTGTTCAGATCACTGAGCTTAGCCAATCACAAATGCGCGATCATCGTCAATCAATAAGAATGATGTTTCAGAAACCAGGGACAATACTAAATCCTAAATTGACAATTCAACAGATTCTCCTGGAGGCGATTGAAGTCCATAGTCACCATGGTGATTTGTTCGAACTAATATCGATGGTTAATCTTCCTGAAAACACACTCCATCAGTACCCCAATGATCTGTCAGGTGGTTTGCAACGACGTGTAACTATTGCTCGTACGATCGTTGGCAACCCCAAGCTTATTATTGCAGATGAACCAGTTGCTGGGCTGGACGTTTCAATTCAAGCGCAGATCATTAACCTAATGAAGCAAATACACCAAAACCATGGAATCGCTTATTTACTGATTTCACATAACCTAAAGTTAATTCAATACCTATCCTCACGAATTTTGGTGATGTATCAAGGGCGAATTATTGAACAGGGAACGACTCATGAAATTTCGAAAAAATGTTGTCATCCCTACACAATTGATTTGTTGAAGGCGGCTAATTACGATCTCAATGCTATGAATTTAGTTCCCAGCACCGCAGAAAAAAATGACGATAAGAATGGTTGTCCTTATCGTTTTGATGGCTGTCCAATTTACGAATCGGGGAAAGTTAATCGCCAGAAATGTGACAATGAAACCCCAAATCCTGCAGATATTTCAAAGACTCATCGCGTAGCTTGCCATTATCATGACTTTTCTGAAATTTAGGATCAAAATTGTCAGACTTTGCTTTTTCAGTTTAACTTACGTTCCTTACCCAAATCATTAATATGTTTACTGCCAGATTAGATAAATCAATCTTAGTTAGTATCCAATTTATATGTAACGAATACATTTTCATCGCATACTTGCCATATTAAGCTCTATTCAAACTGTTATTGAACTTCACGACGCAAATTAAAACCCAGTGAATGAATAAATAATCAAGTGAGAATCCAAAGATGATAAAAAGGAATTTGCTTTTCTATCGTGTTTCCTTTCTTTCTTTGCTTCATCTCCTT
>DTRI01000360.1 GCA_012966015.1 Flavobacteriales bacterium
AGTCGCAGTAAGAATCCAGCTATAGCTAGATCGTGTTGTATATAAGCCTAGACTTATGTACATGTATTTAAGTTTTAACTTTTGTACAATCCTGATTGTGGAGGGATTGCCATAGGTGCATAGATTTTGAGACTGGATAGGCTGTGGCAGGCTTTCCCTTGAACCACTGCTAAAAGATTTGGTAGAGAAGCATCCTAATTTGAGCATAGAAAAAGTGAACGCTGATGGCATATTCAACGGGCATCCCTATCGTGCTAAGATCCGTGAGATTCTGGGAGAGGATGTGGAGTTGTTCTCTTTGGTAAATGCGAGAAGACGTAAAGACATAGAGAATTCTGCTCACGGGATCGCAAAGATCACAAAACACGGCAATGTGCAGTGCACCGCTAGTCACAATATGGTGTTTCTATTCAAAGATTATAATATGGATTCCTATATCCTAGGATATCCCGTTCTGAATGAAGAAGCTTAAGCATATGGGTCTGGAGGTGCCAGAGCAGCACGAATGTGAGAAGAAAGCGAATTGCAGCCCGAATTCTGAGATTGGAAGGATATATCGTATGAAACGGGATATGCTCACCCAGATTAATGGGACAATCCCCAATTCAGCTATTGCTTCAAACTGACTCACTCTCTGCGGACAAAGATAGAATGATTGTTTTCCCGTATGAAAGAGCGCTTTTAAATGAAGCACGTTTACAAACGTGGAACTAAGAAAATCCAGAGGCATATCCTCGAATTATCACAAGATACCGAAATATGGTAGGATAACATCAATTGGCTCATAAAATTGATAGCTTTTTCTATTAATTTTTAATTATTGTCAAAACTCATAAAATTTAGGAAAACAATTTAATGCGTAAAATTTTGTCGGTTCTAATAATTGTATCCTTCTGCTCATTATTTTTGCTTTTCAGAGCTTCGGCTGCAGAAGAATTCGTTTTTCAATTTGGTAAAAACGGATATGAAAACACAAAGGACACCCATATTACCGAGTATCCTGGGAATAATGAGAATAATATGGGTGGAAACATCGAGAATGAATGCTGTGAATACAATCCAGCGAACGTAGATGGAAAGTCTGTTTTGATCTGGTTTGATGTCTCTTCCATCCCAAAAGGAGCTATACTCGGCGAGGCGACTTTAGAGTTGTATATGACTAAAAACCGTAATGGAGGAAACAAAAAGGGAGTTGCCGCACATCGACTTCTGAAAGATTGGGCAGAGGGCACCGGTAAAGGAATCGATGGCAATGCAGCAAACGTAGAAGAGGTATGTGGCAAATGGACAGGCAAAGGAGAAAAATGGGCGAAAGTTGGCGCGGACGAACCGGGGTCTGATTTTGAGGAGGAAGCGGATGATACTATAGAGATCGAAGGCAAAATTAACGAATGGTATTCTTGGAATATCACGAAGATGTGCCAATATTGGGTTAATAATTCGGATAAGAACTTTGGGGCAATATTGCTGGAACCTAGACCACATGCCAAAACCACAGGCACAAAAGTATTTGCCTCAAAAGAGAATCCTGATAAAAAAATTTTCCCCAAATTAACAGTTTTAGTAACAGCGTTACCTGTTGATTCTAGCGATAAGCTTGCGATTTCATGGGGAGCGATTAAATTGGGTTTTTAGGCGTTTTTCAGCCAAGAACGGCTTGTACGTACACATACAGCAACTCGTCCTGTCCAATCGTCCACACGATTTCCTTAGACTTTAACGCTATAGGAGATCCTTCAGGAAAAGCCACGACCACATGGGGAAATATCAAAGCAAGTCACTAATCATCCATCCGGCACCAAACTCAGTTCCTATTTAAATCTCCCCATCTTTAAGGTCATTCCCAACCATTTCCTACACGTATTTATTGCACGGGTATCAGTAGTTAGCTCTAAGAAGATAATCAATTAACAAGCTAGCCTGCCATACTTCTGACAAAGTTTTGAAGTAGCTGGTTGTATTTAAGTTAAAACTTAAGTACAAGCACATCTGATCTACTTTC
>DTRI01000361.1 GCA_012966015.1 Flavobacteriales bacterium
AGCGATCTAAGGAGTCAGCAAGCAATAAAAGTTCCAGCTGAATACAAGTCGTATCCTATCGACTTTGGCGACACCGTTTTCGAAAAGATATTGACCAATGAACGATCATTCGATATAGTGGCCAATTTCGCGGCTCACAAACATGTGCGGAGTGAAAAGGACCATTACTCCATTGAAGCCATGTTCAGGAATAATGTAATCAAGGCCCACGGATTATTGAATCTGCTCTTGAAGAATCCACCAGAGCATTTCTTTTGTGTGTCCACCGACAAAGCTGCCAATCCGGTAAATCTTATGGGAGCGAGTAAACAACTTATGGAGAACCTTATTATGTCCTATGCGCCTGAAATGAAGATCACCACAGCCCGCTTTGCGAATGTCGCATTCTCGAATGGAAGCTTGCTTAGGGGTTTCGTAGAGCGAATGATGAAAAAGCAACCCCTGTCGAGCCCATCAGATATTAAAAGATACTTTATCTCTCCCGCCGAGTCAGGTGAGCTTTGTGCTATTGCGTGTGTATTGGGCAATTCAGGTGAAATATTCTTTCCAAAGCTCAGAGAGGATGAGATGAAAACGTTTTCAGACATTGCTGTTGCATTTTTGAACGAAAAAGGAATGAAAGCCAAGTTGTGCAACAGTGAGGATGAGGCAAAACAAGCTGCTACGGAGATCTCGTCAACAAGCACAGAATATCCCGTCTACTTCTTCTCTTCAGATACTTCGGGCGAGAAATCGTTTGAAGAGTTCTATACCGAAGGCGAGGAAATTGATTTGGAGACTTACAGGGCTCTTGGAGTAATTAAAAATGCGAAAAGGATTGATCGAACCGCTCTGAATGAGACAATGGACAAGCTGAGTGCTGTTTTTGACAAAACTGAAGTTCAAAAGGAAGAGGTATTGGCGCTGATGAAGGAGTTAATTCCAAATTTTGAGTACATAGACCGGGGCAAGAACCTGGATAGCAAAATGTAATGTCAATATGTATCACCTGATCAAGAGGTTGTTCGACATCATCGCATCATTGTCCGCGCTAGTTGTTCTATTCCCTTTACTTGGCCCAATAATGATCGGGCTGAAACTCACAGGTGAAGGACATATATTTTATTTCCAAAAGCGCATAGGTTATAAGAACCAACCCTTTGATATATGGAAGTTTGCAACGATGTTATTGGATAGTCCGAACATGAAAGGCGGTTACATTACACTACGCGATGATCCCCGGGTAACGCCTATGGGTGGTTTCTTGCGCAAGACCAAGATCAATGAGCTCCCTCAAATTTTCAACGTACTAATTGGGACCATGTCAGTGGTAGGGCCCAGGCCTTTGGCACAAGTGACCTATGATACATACCCATCAGAGGCAAAGGAGAAAGTCTATAATCGGAAGCCGGGGATTACCGGGATCGGTTCAATAATTTTTAGGGACGAAGAGCGTATGATGTCTGCAGCAACAGAGGAACCTCTCGAGTTTTACAAGAATCACATCGCACCTTATAAAGCTGCTTTGGAGATTTGGTATGGTGTAAATGCTTCTACCGTTATTGACTTTAAGATAATTGTCTTAACGGTTTGGGTGATTATATTTCCCAAATCCAACCTCCAGTATCAGTGGCTAAAAGGCTTACCTGAAATGCCACAGACACTTAAGGAGAAATAATGAGCCCTTCCAATATTTGAAATGGCGTATTCTATTTATGAGGAACTATACCCGGGCTAGAACTTCGCTCTGGTTGTACGTTTCTTGCGCCTCTTGTTTCCTGTCAGAAGACGGTACTTCTGCTTGTAGAAGCTTCCTTTGCCCCTTACAACATATCCCAGCGTGGCTGCAGTATACATGTACCAATCGTTCTTGTCGGGATTTCCTCGAATAGAACCAGGCATACCCGTGATAAGATTATTGGCTTCTGCTAGTTTTGTATTCGTCCTATTAGATAGCGCAGCTGCCATATCACCTGTTGGAGTTCCATCTTGCAAAAGCGTTGGATCTACATACCTGGT
>DTRI01000362.1 GCA_012966015.1 Flavobacteriales bacterium
GGCTAGAAGAAGGAGTAATCATTTCAACTGATACGATTGTGGTTCAAGTTGTTTGGTGTTGTATTTAAGTTAAAACTTAAGTACAAGAGGAAGTGACGGTCTTCACGGGTTCGACTCGTGTACGGGGTAATCAGGCGGGTATCAGCACCCCAGCTGGTCCCCTTTTCTTCTCTTTAAATATTCTCTTTCTTCATAAATTTCAGGAATTTGTTGATTTTTACTATTTTGTGCCAATAGCCTGACTGAAATCATATCAGGTAAAGTAGTGCAAATTCTCATCTTGAATGGATACGTTTTTTGGCACAAATCCCTTAGTCGGTTTGACGTTTTAGGGTGTATAATGAGTATGTTTATGTTTAGACAAAATTATTCATGCAATTCGATACGATCTAATTTTTAGTCACTATCTGACATGTAGGCTAAGAACAATCGAATATCATTGGGCGAATACACTCTTACTCAAGAAAAATAATGAACGGAATTGACCGCAATCTTCCCTCTATTACTTCTAGTTCACTAAAGCTCTTGAAGCAAGCACAATATAAAGTTCAAGCCGCTAGTGAACAACTATCCTCTGCTCAACCTTCACTGGAGAATTTTCAAACCTCTCCTACGTCAACTGACCAACAGCAAACTCTCAATACAGAATTAGAAATATCTCGAATTAGAACTCCTGACCTAGCAGAATCGGCGACTGAACAGATAATTTCTAAGATTTTCCACGCTGTTGGGTCAGCACTACTGTCACAAGCAGAAAATCTATCCCAAACGGTCTCACGTCTTCTCGACTAGATCATTTTGTTGCAATTTTCCCTACTTCGACATATTCGGGTGGTGATTATTTATAGATTTGAGAATAGGGTGCGTTTAAACATACTTAACGTAGGAAAAATAAATGAATCGAGCGATCTTATTAATTCTAACCTCAACTATTCTTTTTCCTATTTATGGTTTTGCCGAAGCAAAACCTGATCAGATCAATGCCCCATTTATTCAAAATCAAAAGCTTCGCCGGACTATTAATTTGGGCAATGCATTAGAAGCACCAAGTGAAGGCGATTGGGGGTTGGTTCTCAAATCAGAATATTTTTCAATTATCAAAAAGGCTGGTTTTACCGCGGTTAGAGTTCCTATCCGATGGTCTTCACACGCTAGAGAGGATAAACCTTACTCAATTGATCAATCCTTCCTTCAACGTGTTAGTTGGGTAGTTGACCAATCTATTGAAAACGATTTGTCAGTGGTGCTCAATATGCACCACTACATCGAATTATGTTCCTCACCGTTGGCCCATAAAGAGCGATTTATCTCGCTTTGGCGGCAAATTGCTTCATACTTCAAAGATGCTCCTGATTCCGTCTTATTTGAGTTGTTGAATGAGCCAAATGGTGAGTTAAAAGCGAATTTATGGAACCAGTTGCTAGATGAGTGTACTTCTGTTATCAGAAAGAGCAATCCTGATAGAACTCTGATCATAGGACCAAGCAATTGGAATCACATCTCTACCGATCTGGATAAATTGACTTTACCTGATGCTAATGTAATTTTGACTGTTCATTACTATGAGCCCTTTCACTTTACTCATCAAGGTGCAGAGTGGGTAGATAATAGTGAGAACTGGCTGGGAAAAGAATGGACAGGAACAGTGGACCAAGTTTCCCGGATTGAATCAGATTTTGTTGCCGCTTCAGAATGGGCAAAGAAAAACGGAGTACCAGTCTTTTTAGGCGAGTTTGGTGCCTACAGTAAAGCGGACAAACAATCAAGAATCAAATGGACTAATTCAGTAAGACATCACGCGGAAAAATACAATTTTTCTTGGGCATATTGGGAATTCGGAGCTGGATTTGGGGTGTATGACAGGGAAAAGAATGAGTGGAGGGAACCTCTACTAAAAGCTTTGTTGCCATCCCACCCAAGTAATTAGGATCGATTCGATACTACTGAAACCCGCGCAAAAGATAACTCGTGTACGGGGTCATCCTCCTCAGC
>DTRI01000363.1 GCA_012966015.1 Flavobacteriales bacterium
GAGTTTTTCGATGTGATAGGGGTGTATTATTTTTTTGCAATACCCTCTTCATTTTGGGTACCCCAGTGTAATTTTTCCCGGAGTATCTGGTAATAATTTTTCTTTGGTCCTCGGATCAGTTGGAGGGTGGTTTTGGTTTTCTGGATTTCTAGAATATCTTCTGCTTTCATGTCATAACCCTCCTGCCCATCCAAGGTTATTCTCACATCGTCGTATTCAGTGACTAGTTTAACTTGAATGATGGATTGGTCTGGTATCAGTATTGAGCGATTCGTTAGTGTGAACGGGCAAATGGGGCTTAGCACAAGGGTGTGCATACTTGGGTGGATGATGGGTCCGCCGGCGGACAATGAGTAAGCGGTGGAGCCTGTTGGAGTCGCGATTATGAGGCCATCTGCTCTGTAAGATGTCATATATTGTCCGTTGACCAGAACTTGAAGGTTGATGACGCGGGCTACAACACCTTTGTTAATTACCACATCGTTAAGAACGTTGTGATCTTCTACTTTGCTCCCATTTCGCCAAATACATGCGTTGAGTAGCATGCGGTTCTCAACTTCAAACTTTCCAGCCAGAATATTTTCTAATGTAGGGTAAAGTTCGTCCAATGAAATCTCTGCTAAAAATCCTAGGCTACCAAGGTTTACTGCGAGAATGGGCACGTCGTGGGGGTGAGCTGTTCGAGCTACACTCAGGAGGGTACCATTGCCTCCAAGAACTATTAGCAAATCTGCTTGCTGAGAAATCTCTCCCTTTTCTTGAGAGGAGGTTTCATTGATAAGAGTTGCAGTGGCCGTATCCAAAAAAACCTGGTAATCCCGTTCGCGGAGCCAAGGGACGAGCTTACTCAGCGTACCAGTTGCGGATGGTGCCTTGGGTTTACAAAACACACCTATTTTTTTCACCTCATCACCTGCTGTCTCATTAAATTTGTTTACACATTGATAGAGTTCGTTGATGGGTTAACCGTTGCCTAATTAACGAGCCAACACAATACCGCTTACTAATACAGCGCGATGGCTTTAGGAGAGAAAAGCCTGAATTTAGGTGGGGAGAGTGCTTAAAGTTTGCCAAAGTCCTGTGGTTTGATACTTGTGATCCAGTCTTTCCATTGTTGCTTTTCTTCGTTTTGTATCTTGTCTGGGTCGGGCAGGTCCAAGCTTTTTGCAGCCTCAATGACTTTTTCCTCAACAAAAATTGGGGATTTGGTTCTTAAGGCCAGAGCGATTGCATCGCTGGGGCGAGAATCGATAGTCATGTCACTTCCATTTTGAACAACTGAGATTACCGCAAAAAATGTATTGTCTTTGAGATCATTTACCAAGATATGCTTAACCTTTGCCTGAAGAGAGGAGACCATATTTCTAAGAAGGTCGTGCGTCATGGGGCGTGGTGTATTTATTTTTTCCATTTCTAACGCGATTGCGTTTGCTTCGAAATAGCCGACCCAGATAGGCAAGGCTTTATCGCCTGAAAGATCCTTGAGAATAATAATCGGCATATTTGTCAAAGGATCTAGAGTGAGCCCTTCAACCTTCATCTCAACCATGATGGGAGCCTTATAAAAAGTGTTTCATGCAGCTATTGGAATATTTATCAAAACCCATTTAACGTAAGCGTAAGAAACCGCCTTACAATGGAGTTACCGTGAGCATATAATTAAACTGCCTGATTTGTCAACGACCGTTTGAATAGGGTTCGTGAATCTGGGGTAAGATTGTGGCGTAGACAACCCTCTGTTATCAGGAACCCTTTTTTTTGTCAACAAACTCCTTGAGCCTCTCTTTGACAATATCTGGAATCTCGTTACTTTTCAAAGCGGTTCGGCTCAGGCGCGTGGTAGATTTGTAGGTATTGACGAAAGCAACGCACGGTGGGCAGTCTTCCAAATGTTCTTCAAGGGAGGCATTAACTTCGGGGTTGAGTTCTCCCTCAAGATAATCGTGTAGTAATTCCAGACATTCTTTACAACAAATCATTTCCTCTCCTTAC
>DTRI01000364.1:0-639 GCA_012966015.1 Flavobacteriales bacterium
GGAAGAGGTGAACCTATTGAAATTGTTGATTGTGCTCAAGTCGAGTTAGCACCAAACGAGCAAATTACGTTGAAAACAGAATCGGGCTCAGAATATGATATTGTCCGGAAATCTTGGGGATACTATGCTACACCATCGTTAAATGGTAGATTAAAGTTTTTTGGCTTGAAAACCGCATTGGTGAAAAGTTTTAGTTCTAAATTCTACATCCTCCTCGTTGAAATTGGGAAAGAAAAGGAATTTCAGAAATACTTAAAAATGGAAGAGCTTACGATTGTTTGTTGGCTTGATAATGACGAGCATCTTGAAAATCTTGAAGCCAGTTGAAAGATTACTGATTTGAATGGGGTGTCGCCTTCTTTGCCTTGCTTGTTTTGTTTCAGTGAACTTTTCATACATGTTTTCACTTATACTTCACCGCCTGAAGGTGAAATTAGGTTTGAATTCAGTTCATCTGAATCGTACCTACGTGAGGTTTGGCGTTGCAATCTCTGTGGTCACTTCGTTTCAATTCATAACATGAATACTGGTATGCTTTATAACAACGATTATGTTAGCTCCAATTATCAAGATCAAGACGGAATCGCGAGTACCTTCAAGCATATTATTTCACTTCCTCCTTCTCAGTCTGATAATACT
>DTRI01000364.1:649-3682 GCA_012966015.1 Flavobacteriales bacterium
GCGAATCTTGGACTTTTCCATAAACCATTTTGCTAATTCCCCTGGAGATGGTTCTCTGTCCGTGTTGGATGTGGGCTCAGGTTTAGGGGTTTTTCCATTCAAAATTAAGGAAGCTGGTTGGGATTGTACAGCTCTCGACCCTGATATCCGTTCAGTTAGGCATGTGCGAGAAATAGTTGGGATAGAAGCCATTCAGGGCGATTTTATGATGGTGCAAAATATCGGTCAATTTGATTTAGTAACATTTAATAAGGTCTTGGAACATGTGGAAAATCCTATAAATATGTTGGCAAAAAGTTTGACTCACTTACACTGTGATGGATTTGTTTACATAGAGGTTCCTGACGGTGAATCCGCGATAGTAGAAGGCCCTGAACGCGAGGAATTTTTTATTGATCATCCTCATATATTCAGCCTTACATCATTAAGTTTATTGTCTACTCAAGCAGGTTTCTCAGTACAAACTATAGAGCGAATCCGTGAACCAAGTGGCAAACATACGCTGAGGGCATTCTTGAAACCCACTAATTAATAGTGTTTCAGTCATACTGCTTTTGAGTTCGACAGTTTTGCTGAAGTTAGGCCTTTTTTGGGTATTTAGTTTGAATATTTTTATCACCGGTTGGCAAATTGGCAGGTTTTCACATACTAATTAAATGGTTCCCAGTATGTCGTTCACATGAACAGAAGTAATTTTAATGCCTTAGATTATGAAAGAAGGTACTAAGAGGGGGATGGTGTTGTATATCCGGAATATGAAATGTTTTCTTTCATAACGAAAAAGAATAACCTAACACAGACTTAGTTTCTGATAACAATTGAGGTTATGCAGGAATTCATGGAAAAAATATATCTTAAGAATCTTGATAAATTAATAGAGAAATGTACAGAATTGCCTAATACTATTTTTTGCTCTAAGGCGAAGATTTTAGCATTTATCATCTTAAATATGAGATACGAAGCTATCATGAAACAAAGAGGCCTCAAGTGTCATCCTTATAAATTAGTTGTAGAGATGGTTGATGCAAGTATCGCCTTTTTAGAGTCTATATGTGAAATCTCTTTTTTAGATAGCAAAGAGAAAATTGGTAAACCGTTTGGTCCAATGGAAGTGGAGCATGAGGACCTTTTCCAAAAGCTCTGGGTGAATTTCAACGAATCTGAATACCAAAACCGAATTGATCGATTTGTCCACCGAATTGAAATTAATAAATTAGGATCGATAGTAAGGAGCTCTAAGATCATAGATTTTGGTTGTGGGCATGGTAACTTTGCCCATGCACTCATCCAATGTGGTGCTAATTTTGTTAAAGGAGTTGATTTTGGTAGGGATTCTATCAACTATGCAAAGAATGCTAGGGATAGACTTGGTGTTAGTGAAGAAGTCATTAGTTTTGAAGTCGCCTCTGTATATAAGACGAAAGAGCCATCTGGGTTTTATGACTTTGCTATCCAAAATGGCGTATTCCATCACCTGGAAAACGATGATTTGGCGTATAGGGAAGTATATCGAGTACTGAAACCTAACGGAAAGTTTTGGATTTATACTGATGGTTCAGGAGCAATAAGCCATGATCTATGGGATTATTCAAGAAAGGCCTTGGAGGAAATTCCGAGTGGATTTGTATTGGATTTTCTGACAGAGATGGGTGTTGAAACCAACAAAAGATATCATTTGGGTGATGGTCTAAACGCAGTTTATAAACACACGTCCTTGGAGGATTTAACGTCTCGGCTTGGGAGAATTGGGTTTAAATTTGTTAGACGACTAGTTGGGGGCTATGATACAGACTTCGATCACGATGTGATTGAGAAAGACTGCTATGGGATAGAGAAATTTGGTTCTGGGGATATAAGAATACTTGTCCAAAAAGTCAGTTGAGGTCATAAAGAGTTTTCGATATTCACATTTGACCCTTTCTTGCTTAATTTTAAATGCGTGTTTTTTTATTAAAACCCTACATTGCTTTGTGGGAATTATTTGTTATGATTCATTTTGTTAAATCGAGATAGCTAAGGCTAATGTCTGATTTAGGCCAGGAAATGTTAGACTTTGCTAAATTTCTGTTTCCTATCTGTAGAAGCCTTACGGGAAATGGCGTTAGGCAAACATTAAAAAGTGTCAGAGAAAAGATACCTGAATTAATGATTCATGAAGTGCCTTCTGGAACCCCAGCATTTGATTGGAATGTGCCAAAAGAATGGAATATCAAAGATGCTTACATAATTGATCCTGATGGAAGAAAGATTATTGATTTCAAGGTAAATAATCTTCATGTTGTAGGCTATTCAATCCCTGTGGATCGGAAGATCACACTCGAAGAACTACAAGGGCACTTGTTCTCTTTGCCAAAACAGCCTAACGCGATACCCTATGTTACATCCTATTATAAAGAAATGTGGGGTTTTTGCCTTACGAAGCAACAGCAAAATAAACTAAAACCAGGAATCTACCATGTGAAAATTGATAGTACTCTTGAAGATGGTCATCTAACCTATAGTGAGGTTATCCTGCCAGGGCAGACTAAACAGGAGATTTTTCTCTCTACCTTCATCTGTCATCCTTCAATGGCAAATAATGAATTGTCAGGTCCGACTGTTCTCACATATTTATTTAAGTGGCTAAAATCTTTGAGGACCAGACGGTATACGTATAGGTTGATTTTCGTGCCTGAAACAATTGGATCGATTGTTTATCTAAGTCGAAACATAGAGCAAATGAAAGAAAGAATTTTAGCGGGATATAATGTATCTTGTGTTGGGGATGATCGAACGTATTCTTTTATCCCGTCCCGAAAAGGCGATACCCTCGCTGATCGTGTAGCTCAGCATGTCTTGAAACATACCGATCCCAACTATGCCTTGTATTCGTTTTTGGATCGTGGAAGTGATGAAAGGCAGTACAATAGTCCTGGTGTAGACTTGCCAGTCGGTTGTATAATGCGGAGTAGGCCTGGAGGATATCCCGAATACCACACATCCTTGGATAATTTTGATGTTGTTACGTCTTCTGGACTTCTTGGGGGGTTTAAA
>DTRI01000364.1:3692-7027 GCA_012966015.1 Flavobacteriales bacterium
GTTACGTTAGAGCAAAATGGGGTTTTTCAAACGAGTGTCCTTTGTGAACCACAGTTAGGAAACAGAGGATTATACCCGAATATAAGTTGCAAGAACTTTGCAGCACAAGCCAGCTATAATTCAAATAGAATGCACCTTTTAGCATACGCCGATGGGCAGCAAGACCTGTTATCAATTGCTGATATCATTAATGTACCGATGTGGGAACTCCTACCTATTTTGGAAGAACTGGAGAGGCATGGATTGATAAATTCCATCGAGAATATCTAAAATACGATCATTGATTCGGGCAGGTGTCGAATATGGCCGAGTTGTAGCTCGTGTTAGGTAATTTCAAAGACTTGGCTTGGGTTTAATGAAATGCGGATTTATGCCGGTGATGGTATTCTTCAATTGGAACTTAAGCCTGGATTGGTATTCAGTTAATATAGATTCAAATAGATCACCATGTGGTAAATGCAATAGTAAGTATGAATATGGCGGCACCTAAATTTATTGAATACGTGGGCTCAAAAATCGAGAAACTTCTATTTCTTTGACTTATGCAAGAGGTCTAATATAGATTCAAATAGATCACCATGTGGTAAATGCAATAGTAAGTATGAATATGGCGGAGAAGACGTTAAACTTACATGTTCGTGGTGCCTATGATGCGATCAATGTATGGGAGGCGGACATAATCTATTTGTACACAGATTTTAGAAGCTTTGGTACATATTATGATACCTTTGAAAACAAGCATGAATTTTTAGTCGCTTTTATAGACCCACTACTTCAAAGAGGTATCACTATTGTGGTTCCGACCTTCACTTATACAACCAGTGGGGAATTTCATGTAGAGACAACATCCTCGAAGCTTGGTGCATTAAACACATGGATATTAAAACAGCCTAACGTGCAACGTTCAGAGCACCCTCTGTTTTCTTACGCAGCACATGGCTCTTTAGCTAGTTTTGTTTTGAATGTTGGCAAAAGTGCATTTGGCAATGACTGTATTTTTGAACGGTTGATGGTAAGAAAGTCTGCTTTCCTTCATATTGGACGACCGGTCTCAATGGGTAATACGTGTGTCCACTATGTCGAACATCAATGTGGGGCAACTTATCGCATCCATAGAGCTTTTAAGACAAGAGTTTTCAGAGGGAAGGAATGTGTTGGAACGGATTATTCTGCGTTTGTAAGGCGTCTGGATGTTCTAGGGCACGATTTTTTTGTAGATTTTGACGAGGGAGCGAAGCTTTTGTATAAGAATAAAATGATTCGTGAAGTAGGTGATTCAGATAAGTTCACGAACTTTTCTTTTTACTGGTGTACACCCACAATTGATTTTCTCATGGATGCGTTTAATAAGGATCAAAAAATTTTTATAAGTGAAAATTTTTTGCAGTATTAAGGATAGAGGATAGGTCAATATGACACAATATAACAATGATAGCAATGGTGAAAAGATACTCAGCCGATTTTTTGTCGAGAGAGAGGGTGAGGGAGTTTTAGGTAGCCTTAAAAGTATTGACTTAATTGATAGTGGGATCTTGGATTCTCTTGATATAGTTACATTGGCCAGTTTCATTGAGGAGGAGTTTGCAGTAAAACTTGACCTGACAGATACTAATACATTTAATGCGGTTCGAAGGTTTGATTCATTAATGGAATTGATACAGAAATAAGAATGAGAATTCATCATATTGGTATTGTCGTATCAGATTTGGATAGGGCCGTAAAGACATTTGGATTCAAGGTGGATGATTTGTCTGAAACAGTTGAGGATCCTGAGCAAAAAAACACTCTTTATTTCTGCTATGACGAGGATAACCATCTATGGTTAGAGTTTATTGAGCCATGGGATGAAACATCAACAACCTCAGTATTTGCTAAGAAGTTCGGTAATGGGATTCATCATCTTGGGTATATAACTGATGATATTAAGCGCGCAGAAAAGGAACTTCGATCTACTAGAGGAAGTTTTTTTCTGGGATGTTATAAGATTCATGTGAAATCATTTGGTGGTGATATCCAAACGCTTTTTTTTTCATCTAATGGGATCATTATGGAATTTGTTTGTCACGAACCAAAACATGTAGCGTATGCAATCAGCGATCAAAACAATTCTTAAGTGGGCTAAACAGGAACCTCAAAAAACAATTGTAATTGATAGCCGCCGTCATTGGACGTGGGATGAGCTTATTCATCGAGGTTATCAGTATTATCAGGCTATCCAAGCCTCCACCGAAGAACATGTCCCCGTTGCTATTCCAATTCTCATTGATCGTACTGGTGAGACCATCGCAGCGATAATTGGTACGCTTATGTCGAACAAGGGCTTTGCGCCTCTTTCGATAGCTCAGCCACGCGAACGGATTAAGCGCTGTTTAGATGCACTTGAAGCAAAATTTGTTCTAGCTACGGAACCGAGTAAGAACAACGTATTATCGGACATCATTCGACAGATTAATGTTGAAAATGGTGCAGGTAACCTGTCCGGTAGTTTCCAATTAGATCCATCATCTAATAGTTTACTTTATGTGCTATTTACATCTGGTTCAACAGGGTTTCCCAAAGGTGTGTGTGTTAGTCATGCTAATTTGCATAATACTATAGAGTGGAGCAGAGATATTCTTGATTGGAATGGTTCTGACGTCATTGGTTGTGCGACAAATTTTAATTTTGACCTTTCTACATTTGATCTATTTACTTGCCTTTTGCTTAATATTCCCTTAGCGATTTATACGAATTCTTCTGATCCCAACGCAATTTTGGATGAGACACATTCCTTTAAAGTCACATCCATATTGAGTGTTCCCGTATTCTTTTCGCAGTTTGTTAAATTTGATTTAGCAAATGAGACAAGATTAGCATCGCTAAGGCGGATTATGTCAGGGGGTGATTTTTTCCCTCCCGCTCATATTTTGAGGTGGTATCGTTCATTATCTCATGTTGACATTTATAATCTATGGGGCCCCACAGAAACGACCATCGTCAATACTATGCATAAAATTACAGATCGAGATGTTTCTAATTTGGAGTCGGGCAATTTCCCCGCGGTTGGTCGATGGCACAAACGTATGCCGTTTGTACTTCTGGATGAAAATGATCAACAAGTTAAGCAACCCTTTACTCAAGGTGAAATTTGTATGCTTGGGGATTGTGTCTCCGATGGGTATCTCAAAGATAAGGCATTGACTAATAAATACTATGGAAAAATTGATGGATTGCCTGCATTTCGAACACGCGATATAGGCTATATTGATAATGACGGAGATCTCTACATTTTAGGCCGTATTGACAATATAGTGAAGATTTCTGGGTATCGTATTCATTTAGGTGAAGTTGAAAGT
>DTRI01000364.1:7037-7364 GCA_012966015.1 Flavobacteriales bacterium
GCGGCTACGCAAATTCCAGAAATTCATCTGGCCTGCGGTTGTGTCATCCAAAAATCCGAAGGTATTAAGGAACTTTGGTTAGCAGTGGAACCAGTGGACAAAAATCAACCGATTGACATCTTTGCGGTGAAGCAACATCTTAGGAAGATGTTGCCGCAGTATATGGTTCCCAAACGAATTGTTCCCCTTGAATCATTACCAAGAAATAACAATCGAAAAATTGATCGACGTAAAACAGCAGAACGACTTGTTTTATGAAAGGGCCTATAATCAATCATAACATCGCAAAGTTAAGTATGAGCATGTCCGTTTGCGAGGAAATTTGCG
>DTRI01000365.1 GCA_012966015.1 Flavobacteriales bacterium
GTCCGGTTCCAACAACGGCAATATTCAAATCGTTTTCGTATTAATTATTAAAAAACTCAAGTACAGATTCAGAAATGTATTTCAACTGTTCTTCCGTCAACTCAGTGTGCATGGGAAGAGAGATTACCTTTTCCGTGAGCAAATCAGTGACAGGAAGAACAGGCTCCACATATTCGCTGTTTTTAAATGCCTTCTGCTTATGCAAGGGCACAGGGTAATAGATCATTGCAGGTATATCTTTGTGTGCAAGATGTTCTTTTAAGCCGTCTCTTCCGCCACCCTCAATTTGTAGTGTGTACTGATGAAATGCATGATCTGAGCTGGGATGCCTTTCTGGCGTTTTGATTTGCTCTGATGATTTAAATGCCTCATCATAGTAATTGGCTGCTTCATTGCGCGCCTTTTTGTAGTTGTCCAGACTCCTTAACTTAATTCTGAGCACAGCTGCCTGTAAGTTATCCAGCCTTGAATTAACACCAATAACATCATGGTAGTACTTTACCCTCATACCGTGATTGGCCACTATTCTAAGCTTTTCCGCCAATGCATCGTCATCCGTAAAAATAGCCCCTCCATCCCCAAAGCATCCCAGATTCTTAGAAGGGAAAAAAGATGTGCATCCGATAGTTCCTATGGTTCCCGCTTTTTTGGTTGAGCCATCAGTAAAGGTGTAATCTGCACCGATGGCCTGAGCGGTATCTTCGATTACATAGAGGTTGTTTTCCCTGGCCATGTTCATTATCGACTCCATGTCTGCGCATTGACCGTACAGGTGCACCGGTATAATGGCTTTTGTCTTATCAGTAATGGCCTTCGCCATCTCTTCCGAATCAATGTTAAAGGTATTAGGATCTATATCTACCATTATTGGTACTAAACCCAATAAAGAGATTACCTCTACAGTGGCAATAAAAGTAAAACTAGTTGTAATTACCTCGTCTCCGGGTTTCAGGTCCAGTGCCATCAACGCTATCTGCAGTGCGTCTGTTCCGTTACCGCAGGTGATAACATGCTTCACAGATAAGTACTCCTGAAGTTCTTTTTCCAAACTTTTTACCTCAGGCCCCCTAATAAATGCCGTTGACTGGATCACATTGAGTACCGCAGTATCGACCTCTTCCTTAATTTTCTCGTACTGACCACGCAGGTCAACCATTTGAATCTTATCCATTAGGCGCTGAATAGAAGATTTTGACAATGTGCCTAAACCCACTGCCCGCTGGCGTAAACTCCTTAGTAAACAATAATATCAACAGATAATTGTTTTAATGTTAAAAAAGAGGGTTTATCTGATCGTTGCATTGCGGCGAAGATAATCAATTTTGTGCTACATTTTTAAGATCTACCACCAGCGCCCTCTGTATAAATCTATATCTTTGGATTTGTTATGAAGAAGATTGTAGCGAATACTATTATCCTGATTTCCTTTCTCGTCACTTCTCCGGTAATAGCTCAGGTTAGCATTAAAGACTCTGCCGTTGCTACTTTTATGGTCAGGGTGTCATACTCATACAATTGGCCAGGGGGAGATTTGGTCAATCGTTTTGGTGACAACTCAACTGTTGGAGGAAGTTTTGGCATTAAATTGAAATCCAATTTACAGATTAACCTGCTGTACAATTATATTTTTGGCAGGAGTGTTAAAGAGTATGAAATTCTCGATGGACTGAGAACCGAAGATGGCTTTATCATTACAGAGGCGGGTACACCGTCTGAAACAGATATGTTCGAAAGAGGATACTCGCTTTTTCTAACGGCGGGTGTGGTAGTGCCTAAAATTCCCCTTACCAAGATCAAACTGAGCCTCAACCCAAATTCAGGATTTGTGTTTTCTATAGGGCCGGGATTTCTTCAACATAAAATTAGAATAGAAAGTGACGCTGCACCTTTAAGGGGAGCTTATAAGAAAGGATATGACCGGCTCTCTAATGGAATTGCCATTATGGAATCATTTGGGTATCTTTTTCTAAGCAATAAA
>DTRI01000366.1 GCA_012966015.1 Flavobacteriales bacterium
TTACGTAATGGCGAGTTGCTATAATAATCTTCATCATACCAGTCAGAACAGAGTTCAAAGACATTCCCAGCCATATCATAAAGCCCATATCCATTGGGACTAAAACTCCCTACAGGTGCAGTCGTCTCATCCCACTGATCTTTGCCGTCAGTTCCTTTGTAATTAGCATAGTCCCTGGCAATACTTTCATCGTCACCCCAAGGGAATTCTTTACTAACTAAACCGCCCCTAGCTGCAAATTCCCACTCAGCTTCAGTCGGTAATCTTTTCCCTGCCCATTTAGTGTATGCAGTCGCATCAAGCCAACTGACATATATCATTGGGTGAGCATCAGTTGGAGAGTATTTATATAACTCAGCCCAATCAATAGGACTTTCAGGCTCATAACCAGAGGACTTCAAAAACTTCTTGAATTGACCCACGGTAACTTCAATCGTATCCATGTAAAAATCTTGATAAATAGGATCACCAACTTTGGTATAACCAGAGATCATCGGAATCCGAACCATTTCAACCTTATCCTTAGAACTAATTATCTTAGGTTTCCCAGATTCATCCTTGCAACCTGTCAAGATAACCACCATCATCAGCAACAAGATAATTGATCTCTGAACCATCAATTCAATCATCCTGTCAATTTTCCGAACAAAAACCAACTCTCCTTGTCTAATAGAATGAAAACATTAAATACGAAAGGAGAAATACGATGTTAAAAATAAAACGTAAATGCTATCCAATATCACGTAGAATCAACGGAAGAAAAACCACAGTTTGTGTTCTTGGCCAAAAACTAATGTAAAAAAACATCTAAATATTTATTCCTAACGAAGACAAAAGTTTGGTTTTTGTTTTCGTTAGAGGCCCACTGCCGACAGGCATAGGCAAGAATGAGGTCTTGGGATATGATATAGTTAGAGGAAAATATGAGATGAATACAAAACAATCAAAAAACGGAAAAGTTGGAGAATGGCCAAAAGCGGATATGTCGTTGATAGTATTGCCGCTGGTTTGGACTCCAATGTTTTGACGATCGTAGAAGAACATGCTGACTGACTTACGGAGACATATTGAAGAAAAAAACTAGTAAACAATGCCCTTGAATCAAACTTTTCTGTTCGAAAAAAATGACATTTTCATAGCGCAATCTGCCAAACCTGACGGTTTGCAGGAAATTAGCTTAGACCAATTGACACCATTTCAACGAGCTTTGTTGGTAACGGACGGTACGGTAACACAACTGATCGAAGCATACATACTTGCTCCGTTAGAAGTAATTCAACTAAGCCAACAGAAACAAGTTTTATCTACCAATCACCTGTGGCTTGACACACACCAAGGAACCACTGTAATTGCTCGTAAAGTGATAATCCAAGGCAAGAGACCCGAGTCACCTATGTTTTATACTTACGCCGAGTCACTGATTGTATGCAATCGACTACCAAAGGTTATCCAGAAAGGACTAGAAGTTGGTGAAGAAGGGCTGGGACGACTCTTACGTCGCAGTGGTTTGGAGACTCGCCGGGATCTATTATGGTATGGCTTGGAGTACACGTCAAATTTACTAGATACTCTCAAGCACATGGAAGGCAAGCCGTTTTTAAGCCGAACCTACCGCGTGATTGCCCGAGGGGAACCAATCATATTGATCAACGAACGGTTCCCACTTACTGAGTCGTTTTATCAAAAAAGTAACTAGCTAGAATAAAAGAACGTGCAAAATGCACGACGGCCAACGTAAATTTCAACTTAAATACAACACCATAAACTCTACTTCCTTCAGCCTCACGAGCCCCCCTACTACAAAGACGACAAACAACCTAAAGACAATTTGGAATTGCTCGTTCCAAGCAGTGGTTGGAGATCAAGGGGAACAACAGAACGAAATAAGGTAGGAACTGCCAGTTTTACGATGAATTTATCATAAAAACGTGTGACAAGGCCTTTTAGATGACGTTCTGCCTGTTATCCCACTCG
>DTRI01000367.1 GCA_012966015.1 Flavobacteriales bacterium
ATCAATGTGTTTCCTATTATGAGCGGCTGAAAGCTGTACGCGGATTCTTGCTTGCCCCTCAGCAACTACAGGGTAAAAGAACCCAATTACGTAAATCCCCTCTTCCAGTAGCTTATTGGCGATATCCTGGCTCAATTTGGCATCATACAGCATAATGGGCACTATAGGTGATTCTCCGGGTTTGATGTCAAAACCAGCAGCGGTCATTTGTTCTCTGAAATACCGGGTGTTCTCCATCAGGGTATCTCGCAGTGCTGTTGTTTCGTTCAGCAAGTCAAATACCGCCGATGCAGCGCCTACGATTGGAGGAGCTAAGGAATTTGAAAATAAGTATGGCCGGGATCGCTGTCTGAGCATCTCAATGATTTCCTTCTTTCCGGTGGTAAAGCCGCCCATTGATCCACCAAGGGCTTTCCCCAGTGTGCTTGTAATAATATCGACTCTGCCCATCACATTGCAATGTTCATGTGTTCCCTTGCCGGATTTACCAATGAATCCGGTAGAGTGGCTGTCGTCCACCATTACCATTGCTTCGTATTTATCCGCCAGATCACATATTTCATCCAATTTTGCAATGTCGCCGTCCATGGAAAATACGCCATCAGTCACTATAATTCTTCTTCTTAAAGGCTGGCTTTCTTTCAGCTTTTCTTCCAGCTCACTCATGTCGCTATGGGCATAGCGAAATCGCTTGGCTTTACAAAGCCGTACTCCGTCTATAATTGACGCGTGGTTAAGGGCGTCTGAAATTATAGCGTCGTTCTCCCCGAGCAGGGGCTCAAAAACGCCACCGTTGGCATCAAAGCAGGCAGCGTAAAGAATGGTGTCTTCCATCCCTAAGAAGTCTGCAATTTTCTTTTCGAGGTTCTTGTGAATATCCTGGGTTCCACAGATAAACCTAACTGAAGACATCCCATACCCATGGCTGTCCAATGTTTGCTTGGCAGCTTCAATCACTTTTGGGTGCGAAGACAATCCCAGGTAATTATTCGCGCAAAAGTTAAGCGATATATCGCCTTTTACGATTATCTCGGCCCCCTGCGGGGTGGTAATTACTCTTTCGGACTTGAATAGCCCGGCAGATTGAATGGCCTTTAGCTCATCGCTGAGCTCTTCCTTGATATTGTCAAACATAGGTTATAGCGGATATAAAATGATTCGCCCCGCACTAAAGTCGTAAGTGCGGGGCGATCTTTCAATGATAATAATCAAGTGAATTAGATGATGCCCTGCGCAAGCATAGCATCTGCTACCTTTAAGAAACCAGCAATATTGGCTCCTTTAACATAATCCACATAATCTCCATCTTTTCCATGCTTCAAGCAATTCTCGTGTATATCTTTCATGATTGATTGAAGCTTGTTATCAACTTCCTCTGCTGTCCATGATAGCATTTGCGCATTTTGCGTCATTTCCAGGCCTGATACTGCAACGCCTCCGGCATTTGCAGCTTTTCCGGGCCCGTATAATGCCCTTGCTTCCTGGAAAATTTTAACTGCTTCTGGTGTACATGGCATGTTGGCTCCCTCGGAAATTACGAAGCATCCATTGCTGACCAACATTTTTGCGTCATCTTCGTTCAGCTCATTTTGCGTTGCTGAAGGAAATGCTGCATCACAGGGTACTTCCCAAGGTGTTTTACCTTCATGGTATTCACAGCCATATTTATCTGCGTACTCGCTGATTCTCCCACGCTTATTGTTCTTCAGGTCCATCGCAAATGCTAATTTCTCAGTATCAATTCCGTCTCGATCATAAATATATCCACCCGAGTCTGACAGTGTTACAACTTTACCGCCAAGCTGAGTAACTTTTTGTGCGGTATACTGAGCAACATTTCCAGATCCGGATACAACAACAGTTTTTCCTTCAAAATTGTCGCCCTTTGTTTCAAGCATATTTTGCGCAAAATAAACAGCACCGTAGCCAGTTGCTTCTGGTCGGATTAAGCTTCCACA
>DTRI01000368.1:0-2535 GCA_012966015.1 Flavobacteriales bacterium
TATAACATCGGCCATAGTAATCATTCTTCTTTTTACCCAATCTGCGATTGGCCAATATAACCTGGATTGGGGTGCTAAGATTGGTGCTGCCAACTATCTGGGTGAGATGGGCGGAACTTCAAAGGAGGGCAAAGGAACTCCCGCCAAGGGTTTTATCTCTGATCTTCGTTTTGATAAAACGCGGTATAATTTAGGAGCCTGGATACGCTACAAAGTGCACCCTCTGTTATCTTTAAAAGCCAATCTTGGTATTATCAGGCTTGCGGGTGCAGATAGTTTATCTGACTATGCGAACAGAAAGGGAAGAAACCTGAGTTTTAGAAATGACATAGTCGAGCTAAACGGCCAGTTTGAGTACAACTTCTATTCTTCCCAGGATATTACATCGAGAGGAAGAACCAGGATGGACTTTGGCGCCTTTGCTTTTGTCGGTGGCGGAGCATTTTGGAACAACCCTAAGGCTAAGTACAATGGCAAATGGGTTGCGCTTCAGCCTCTTGGCACGGAAGGACAGGGAAGAATTCAAAAGGAGAATAAGAACGGTAAAATGGAAGACTTTAAAAAGTACAAGAGGATTGTGGCCATGCTACACGGAGGATTGGGCTTTCATTACACGATCAAAAGAAAGTATAGAATAGGTTGGGAAACTGCGGTGAGGTACACGTTTACGGATTATATAGATGATGTGAGCGACCGCTACGCGCCAGTGGGCACCTTTGACGCCGGTTCTCAAGAAGAGGCTATGGCAAATAATAGTCAGAATGCAGATGTTCTTACTGACGGAGAAATGCAACCTTCTTATTATAATGGGGGAAATTTAAGGGGAAATCCAAAGAACAATGATTGGTATATGACTATGGAAATTACCCTTGGTTATGTGATTCGGGGAAAGAGTAACTTCTACAGATCTAAATACAAGTTCATCACCGGTGCTAAGAAACGGAGGAAACGAAAGACCAGAGCGAAATTCTAAGGTAAGTAAGTATTAGTATAGAAAAACCCCGTGTGAGCTGAGCTCACACGGGGTTTTTTATTGCCCTTTAATCAGTCTTTCAGGTTATCGGGTTTATGTGGTAAGCCTTTTAATAAAGAGTAGATTAGGTCGCTGGCGGGAAATACGATTACCCAGGCAGTTAGAAAAAGCACTTTAACATCTATTGCTGTGGATGCATTTTGCTGATACCATTTCTCCAGCTCACCTTTATATGGGGAAATATAATTTTGATAATATTCTTTAGGATTTATATTTGACCTGGAAATCAAGCGTTCTTCATCCCGGAATACGATTGATCCTACTCCCGTAATTCCGGGCTTGCAGTTGTTAATTGTCTGTTGAATATCCTGTGAATACAACGCAAAATTTGGCTCTGCCAATGGTCGAGGCCCCACAAAACTCATGTTTCCAATAAATACATTGATTAGCTGAGGAAGCTCATTAATTTTAGATTTTCGAAGGTATTTTCCCATTGGAGTAAGCCTTGGATCATTCCGCACCGTAATTACACCGCCAGCCAGATTCGGGCTGTCCTTTAACATAGTGGCAAATTTCCAGACATTAAACCTCGTATTCTTGTAACCGACCCTTTGTTGAAGATAGAATACGTGTCCCTCGCCAGTAAGTTTTAAAAGTATGAGCAGTGGTAAAAAAAAAGGAAATATGAGCGCAATGAGCAAACTAGACAAAACAAGGTCGATTGTTCGTTTCATATATTTATAGAACATAATCTCCTACACTACATTTTTTGATCCAGATTCTTTCCCTTTTCAATGTAATTAAAGTTAGGGATTAGCTCGCCCATGAGCTTCAGGACTTCATTTTTACCCAAGTTTGGTTTATTAAGTACAGCACTCAATTTATTCATAGCCTTATTCATGCCTGACAAACTAAAGGCATTCGCATTCTTAATAACACCCAGCGCTTCAAAGCTGTTCCAATCAAGCTGTTCTCCTTCCGTATAAAATTCTTCAAAAGCCTTTTCTCCTGAAGTATCAGACTCAAAGAAATAGACGGGATATTCCAGGCTATCTACTGCAATATTAGATGCCGCTCGCTTAGCTTCGTCTTCACTTTTACAAAACACAGGTTCCAGCCCCCTTTCTTTTAAAAATGCAACTGCTATCTCAGAAAAAGATTTCATTTCCTTCTCCACGAGTTTTGGGAAAAAGACATCTCCGGATTTACCAAGCATACAAGCCAACATGCAGAGTTGGCCAGACTCCTCAGGTGAGATAAAATACCGCTTAATATCCGACGGGCTTGACAAAGGTTGCCTCTTCATCATGCGTTCTACAAATCCGAATAACAGGCTGCCGTTTGAAAAAGCCACGTTGGCAAACCGAGCTGTTGATATCTTGATGCCACCTGAGTAGGCCATTATCAGATTCTCCATGAGCTGCTTGCTTGCCCCCATTAAATTTACCGGATTTGCGGCTTTATCTGTAGAAACACAGAAGAAATGATCAGGGGGATGGTCTAATAACAAATCTAAAAGACGCCTGGCTTTCAACACGTTATTCCTGAACATGGCCTCAATC
>DTRI01000368.1:2567-7234 GCA_012966015.1 Flavobacteriales bacterium
AAATAGAGTAGTGATCTTTCTCGCTACGAACATGCTTATGGGCTGCAAAGTTTGCTACAATATCAAACGGGCCTTCCTTCGCTAATAATTTCTCAAATACAGCATCTCCAAAATCCATAGGATATGACCTGTATACATCAGGAACTTTCAAGTCATATCTGCTCCTTATATCACGTGTAAGTTCTGTGAGTCCGTTCTCATCATTATCGATCACAAACAGCTCAGCAGGCTCAAACTTCAGCATAGCACTGATAAAACTAGAGCCGATAGTTCCAGCGCCGCCAACAACAAGCAGCTTTTTACCAGAAATTTCAGCGCGTAAGACTTCAGAATTCGACTCAACATCATTCTCAAACATGGATCTGGAACGACCTGTAATTTCCTTATTTATGAATTCAGATATATAGAACATACTGTTTCAGCTAGATTGGTTATGTTACTCCCTTATCATGCTAGTAAAGCCTTCTTGTGTTGTATAGAGGTTGTGAAAGTTAAGTTGTTTTTTAGTATTTGTGTTATCAAACATGAGTGAGTCAAATAACCTCGTTTTCAATTTCGGTGCCACTAACCCCATCACATTCCATAAAATAGCGGGTATCCTAAAAAGGTTAGGCTGCTTATGCATTGCGCTTCTCAACATGCGTACTGCCTCTGCGGTCGATATTGGATGGTCGTCACCGGCCAGAAACACTCCAGATTCACGAAGTTCAATTATTCTGTCGATCAAGGCAATTAGGTTGTCCACAAAAACCATTGTTCTTTTATTGCCGATTCCTTTAAATCCAAGCGGTAGAGGTAATTTGGCCAAACTGATCAATCTTTCCATATTACCTTTAACCCCGGGCCCATAAACCAAAGGGCATCGGATAATACTTACAATAAAGGAATCTGTTTCAAGGGATCTTAATGCATTCTCAGCGTTAAGTTTACTTTTTCCGTAGGCATCAACCGGATTGCAGATATCCACCTCCGTAAATGCCTTTCCTTGAATATTTACCTCTCCATAAACCTTTACAGTACTTAAAAAAACAAAGTGCCCCACCCCATCAGACTTCGCACGTTCAGCCAGGGCTTTTGTTAGGTCAAAATTTGATTTCATATACTCTTCATCCGGTACCCTATCCATTCTGTGATTGAGGGCAGCCATATGAACCATAACCTCCTTTCCGGCTAGATCTGGCACCGGACCTGACAGTTGTTGCCAAGGAATTGTTTGAATCTTGTATTTGTTGGCGTTCAACATTGCAAACCTGCTTCCAACAAATCCAGTTGCACCGGTTAGAATCAAGCTTTTACCCATCTGAATTTGATTTGTCGGAAACTGGCTTTTGGAGTTCGCTGAGCTTGCTGAAATACTTCTTTAGAATCTTGAACCATCCCAATTTTATACCATTCTCCGCACAAGCCCTTATAACTTCCTTGTTTAAAATATAGTATCCCCAAAGACTAGAGCTCGTCCTTCCTCCCAGCCTCATGGTTACCATATTTAACTCCAAATATTTTGCCCTCAACTTATCCTTTAGAAGAAACCTTATCAGCAATTCATAATCTGCGGCAATTACATAATCAGTTTTAAATCCTCCTTGGTTCTGATAAAACTGCTTCATCGTAAAGAATGTGGGATGAGCTGGCATATATCCATGTGCCAGGCCTTCTGGCCTGAAAGATTTGGAAGAGTAGTACCTTATTATTTTACTGGTATTCTTTGGACTAACAATCGCCACATCACCGTAAACTGCGTCAACAGAGCCATTACTTAGTTCTCTTACGACATCACTAATAATGGAATCAGATGAATAAAAATCATCGGAGTTTAAAGTACCGATAACATCTCCGGTAGCCAGTGCCAGGCCTTTATTCATGGCGCTGTATATTCCATCATCGGGCTCCGAGATTTTCTGACCTATTTGATCTTCATATTTATCGATAATTTTGAGGGTGCCATCAGTGGAGCCCCCATCTACCACTACCAATTCAATATTTGGATAATCCTGGGAAAATACGGACTGGAACGTTTGCTCTATTGTTGTGACACTGTTGTAGCAAACGGTAATAATAGAAACCTTCATCATTTATCTGGTAACAATGAAGTTTTCCAACACCAGCATGTCCATATCCGTACGTAAAAAGCAATCTATTGCCTCTTTTGGTGCGTTGACGATTGGCTCATTCTCATTAAAGGAAGTATTTAGCAGTATCGGAATACCGGTTTTGTCCATAAACGCCGAGATAAGCCTATAATACCGAGCATTCACTGTAGCATCGACGGTTTGTAAGCGCCCGGTTCCATCCACGTGCGTTACGGCGGGAATTTCTTTTCGCCTCTCCTCCCGGATTACAAACACTTTCTCCATAAAGGGAACTTCATCATTCTCCTCAAAGAAGTCCACCACATGCTCCTTTAGTATAGATGGAGCAAAGGGCCTGAATGACTCCCTCTTCTTAATCTTTTTGTTGAGAAGTTCCTTGGCGTCATCTCTTCTTGGATCGACTAAGATGGAACGATTTCCCAATGCCCGCGGACCGAATTCAGCCCTCCCCTGAAACCATCCAATAACACCGCCACGGATAATGCCATTGCTGACTTCATCGTACAAATTATCATCCGAATAAGACTTGTAGTTCAGTTTCAGGTCAATTAAAACACGCTCAATTTCCTCAGCAGTATATATGCTGCCCAACGCCCCTGAATACATGGGTTCTATTCTATCCATCCCCAATTCATTATTATAAAAATATAAGGCAGATCCAATGGAAGTTCCAGCATCGTGACCAGCGGATGGCACATACAAGCTGGAAAATGCTGTGTTCTCCAATATTTTGCCATTGGCAACGGAGTTTTGCGCCACACCTCCTGTAAGGCACAAGTTATCCATCCCCGTAACGGCGTGCAGGTGATTGAGCATTCGAAAGATGGTGTTCTCACACAATTTCTGCATTGAAGAAGCCATATTCATATGTCTTTCCGTTACTTCCTCTCCTTTTGCTCTGGCACTTCCCAGTTTCTCGATCCAATAATCACTGAACAGAGTACCTATATCGGGGATACCATTCTCCCAGACCATGGTCACACCTTCTTTGGGATGTCGGAAGTACTTTTCATTCAGCTTAAACAATCCGTTTGAGGTTTCTGAAATAATATCTTCAAGTTCAGACACAAATTTCGGTTCACCATATGCCGCCAGCCCCATAACCTTGTATTCATCGCCGTAATGATGAAAGCCCAAAAACTGCGTAAATGCAGTATAAAAAACACCTAGAGAGTGGGGATAAAGGACACTGTCTAGCACTTCTATTTTATTGCCCTTACCAATTCCAATCATCGTAGATGTAAAATCCCCAAAACCATCTACAGATAAAATGGCAGACTCATCGAAAGGTGAAGCAAAAAATGCCGACCCCATATGTGATCTGTGGTGTTCAACATTATGCACTTCAGCGCGAATAGAATCTTCTGTTACGCCCAGTTCACCTGCTAAAATCGATTTGATCGATGCCACCTTCCGGGAGTTTACCAACCTGTCGTAGATAGAAGAGAATTTCACCAGGTTTTTGAACGTATGGGCTACTTTGTTAACGATATTGGCGGAAGGGTCTCTGGATATCGTTATATGATCAACATCATGGATCGAGATACCTTCGTCCTTCAGGCAGAATTTGATTGCTTCAATTGGAAATCCCGCCCAATGCTTTACTCTTCTTATTCTCTCCTCCTCGATGGCATTTACCACCTCACCATCTCTCATCAGGCAAGCAGAAGAGTCCGCATGAAAGGCATTAATTCCTAAAATGTACATTTTTTCATTAATTAGGATAGCTAAGAGTAATCTGCGAAAATACACATATAGATTGTCGTGTCTATTCTATCGCAAACATCTTTCGTGTTAATTCTAAGCTCTCAGTTTCCATTAGATATTTTGCAGCGTACTCCTCGGTTGCCACGGATATAAGATCATATCTAGATTGATCCATGTTAACGCATTCGTTCAAGGCGCTAATCCAGGAGTTTTTATCATTCAAAGGAATGCTCCATCCCGCGCTTTGCTTCTGCAATTCTTTCCACGGTGTGTTATCGCTTATGATTGGCGGACAACCGCTGGACAGGGCTTCAAATACTATATGGCCAAAATTTTCTCCGGGAGAAGGCAGAATAAGGAAATGATGCTTACCCAATATGCTATATAGCTCCTGATGAGGGACACCTTCGTGTTTGTGCACACGAATATTCTCCGGAAGGGATTTAATAGTGCCTGAACATTTTTTCCAATACCCATGATCATAAATGCTTCCGTAGATATTTAGCTCTACTTGTCCACTAACCTCCTTCAGTAATTCTAGTGCATAATTGAGGTTCTTCTCAGGCGCAATGCGGGCTACGCTAACCAACTTTAGCCTACCCGATTCCTTTACCTTCGAGCCTACCACTCTACCACCGTGAAATTGACCTGGAAGATTTGGAGCAAACTCGATCAGCGTATTTTTTCCAAAATGTTCGTCAATATCGTTTTTCTCATCTACTGACGTGGAATGAAATACGACTCCATTATAGAGGCCCAGCACTCGAGAAAGTTTGAGAAACAGCAGTTTTTTTAACTTTCTAATTCTCAGCGACCCTTCTCCCAACATTCCTCTGGGAGCCAAAATTATTTTGACGCCAGACCGTCTCT
>DTRI01000369.1 GCA_012966015.1 Flavobacteriales bacterium
TATACCTACCTATGGGATACAAATGCCAATAGCCAAACGGATTCGACAGCTACCGGCTTATCCGCAGGAACCTACTATGTAACAGTTAGTGATTGGGCTAGCTGTTTTGCCATAGATTCGGTTGGTATTATTGATGCGGGTTCAGGCCCTAATTCTACCTCAAGTGCCAATAATGCATCTTGTAGTGAGAGTACGGATGGAAACGCTACTGCAATAGCTAGCGGAGGAGCAGGAGCACCTTATTCTTATTTATGGGATACAAACGCGGGTAGCCAGACAGCTTCGGTGGCGACTGGCCTTTCTACTGGAACATACCTTGTAACAATCACAGATCAGGGCAGCTGCACAACCATTGATTCAGTTACCGTTAGTAATGCCGGATTAGGGCCTATCGTCTCCGCCGGAAGTGACACGACCATTGCTTTAGGTGCATCGGCACAACTGAATGGCTCAGGAGGGCCCACTTATGCGTGGACTCCATCTGCGACACTGAACTGTTCAGATTGCGACAATCCAGTTGCAACTCCAGATAGCACAACTACGTATTTCCTCACTGTTACGGATTCAAACAATTGCACCAGTTCGGATTCAGTGATAGTCACGGTTGAGACATTTGTCGATGAGCTATTTGTTCCTACCCTTTTCTCTCCTAATGCTGACCAGATGAACGATATCTTTTATGTGAGAGGAAATGGTATTGACTGGATTGAAATAGTCATTTATGACCGATGGGGGAAAAAGATATACGGTGGTGATAAAAGCCAGGTTTGGGCGGAGGACAACAACTACCCAACCGACAAGGGTTGGGATGGCTCCTATCAGGGGAAACCGCTAAATCCCGCGGTATTTGTTTACATAATAAAGGGAGCATTTGATTCTGGAGCTGAAATTGAAGAAAAAGGAAATATTACCCTTGTAAGATAAACTTAGCAAACCATTGAGTTATGCACTTTGAAAAATGAACACAATCTACTTTAGACAACAAATACTGATGAAAAAAATAGCCGTTTTTATTTTACTGACGATTTGTGCTAAGTGTACTGTGTACGCACAGGATATCCATTTTTCACAGTTTAACCAAACACCTCAGATCATTAATCCCGCAATGACTGGAATGTTTAAAGGGAATCAGCGCGTAATTCTAAACTTCCGCGAACAATGGAAAAGTATTTCCACACCTTATCAAACTTTCGCCCTTGCCTATGATATGGGGCTCATGAAGAAAAAGTGGGACAACGCCTATTTGGGTGTCGGGTTCTTTGTTTTTAGAGACCAGGCCGGAGATTCAAAAATGAGTACAACCCAGTTTAACCTGTCTTTGTCGAGTATTATCAAAGCCAATGAAAAGAATAGCATCTCCGCAGGATTGCAGGGCGGGTTTGCGCAGCGAAGCGTTGATTATACGGAAGTAAAAACGGACAACCAGTATGTTAATGGAAGTTATGATCCCAATCAGGTTCACGGTGAAACAGGTGCGTTAAAAACCTCGGTATTCGGCGATTTCACGGCAGGTATTGCCTGGAAATATTACAAAACGGAAAAGCACATATACAGCAATGTTGGCGCATCTGTGTATCATATAAACAAGCCCAAGCAGGAATTTTACAGTGCTGTACCTGAGCGGTTGTATTCGAAAATAGCAGTGCATGCCAATACTTATTTTGGTATAAAGGAAAATTGGATGGCTGTATTGCCATCGGTGTTGTATATGCAGCAGGGCCCTACATCGGAAATAGAAGTTGGTTTAATGCTGAGATATAAACTTAAGGAGGGATCGAAATACACAAAATTGAAAAAGGAAACTGCATTGTTGCTTGGGGCTTATTATCGCGCGGGTGATGCCATAATCCCGGCCATTGCCCTGGAAATATCCAATTTTGCTGTTGGGGTTTCCTACGATGTTAACATGTCTGGATTGACAGCAGCCTCTTCGGGCCAGGGAGGTATTGAAATTTCTATACGATATCTCAATCCCAATCCATTCAAAAACTCGGATTCGAGGCAGGGACCCTCCTTCTTTTAAGCTGCAATTTTGTATGAAGCATAGCTGTAACCCTTGCGGAATTCCTCTGTTTATGTTTCAGGTGAAATACGGTTTATTGAGTTGGCTTGTTCTTCTTATCCTCTTGGTATTTACGGGTCCGGTACTTTCACAAAAGTCCTCTGGTAATCAAGGGGGGGATATTTTTTCAGGTGATATCAAAATTGTAACTATTGGGAAAATTGTTAACTCGAAATTTGCAGAATATCATCCGCTTATCTCCGCAGATGAGTCTGTACTGTACTTTACCTCGAGAAGAGATAGCACTACGGGAGGCAAAAAGGACCCGCGTTATGATATCTACTACGAGGATATTTATATATCGGAAAAAAACAATAAATCCTGGTCCGCTCCCAGAAATATCGGTAGCCCTATCAACACGAATGGGCATGATGCCGCCGTTGGGCTCTCTCCTAACGGTCAGAATATGTTTGTCTTTAAAAATGGAGACATCTATGAGAGTAAGCTAGACGGCGCAACATGGCTGGAGCCAGAAAAGTTGAGCAAATATGTCAACTCCAAATACAAGGAATCTACCGCCTGTTATTCCTACAATGGTCAAACCATCTATTTTGTAAGCAATCGGCCCGGTGGATACGGTGAAAATGATATCTACATGTGCACCCTGTCTAAAAAGGGTGAATGGGAAAATCCGACAAATCTTGGAGAATCTATAAATACGCCGCGAAATGAGGATGCAGTGTTCATGCATCCCGACGGCAAAACAATATATTTTAGTTCTGAAGGACATGAAAATTTAGGTGGTTATGATGTTTTTCAATCCGTTTACGATGAAAAAACCGGGGCCTGGTCTAAGCCAAGTAACTTAGGAAAACCGATTAATACCTA
The DNA here is from genome assembly GCA_012966015.1 of Flavobacteriales bacterium. Classification (GTDB taxonomy): domain Bacteria; phylum Bacteroidota; class Bacteroidia; order NORP154; family NORP154; genus NORP154. Next base: position 2,891 of record DTRI01000369.1, read on the forward strand.
TGGTGACGACGTGTTTTTTGTGCTGGCAGCAAGCGGGAAAAGAGGTTACTATTCTTCTATTCGTGAAGGGGGATCCGGAGAAAAGGACATTTATGTCATCAATATGAAAGAGACCAAAGAAAAACCAAAGCTCACTTTGGTCAAGGGCAAAATCACCAATAAGCAAGGCCAACCGGTGGAGGCATTCATCGAGATCATTGACAATAAAACGAAGGACGTGTTAATGTCAACTAAGTCTAACAAGTCGACGGGAAGCTATCTGTTTTCTTTGCCATCAGGTCGTGATTATGCCATAACCATGACTGCTGAAAAATATTTTTTTCATGCTGAGCATATCGATATACCCGAATCGGCACCCTATTTTGAGCTGTTCAACAGTGTTGAATTGAAACCCGCTGAAGTTGGAGAATCTATGGTGTTAAATCATCTCTTCTTCGACCACGACAAGGCAACATTGAAGCCTGAATCCAAGGCTGAATTGAGTCGAACTATCAAGCTTATGAAACAAAACCCCAAACTCCTCTTTGAGATTTCCGGGCATACTGATGATCGAGGATCAGAAGCCTACAATTTGGATCTGTCAGAGAGGAGAGCTGAATCTGTTGTAAATTATCTCATCGACAATGGTATCGGCAAATCGCGCCTGGTACATGCGGGTTATGGATTCAATCGCAATATCGCCACGAATGATACAGAAGCGGGACGAAAGAAAAACAGAAGAGTTGAAATGTTGATCATTGAGAATATTGAGGAGAAGAAGACTATTGAAATTGAATTCAAAGTGCAAATTCTTGCAACTAATATGAAGATTCCCCTTAGCTCTAATCGTTTTCAAGGAGCGGATCATGTGAAAGAGTATGCACACAAGGGCATGTATAAATACACCGTAGGGAAACTGTCTAGCCTGGAAGAGGCAAAAAAACTAGAGCTGCAAATGGAGAAAAAAGGATTTAAGGAGGCATTTGTAGTCACTTTTTATAGGGGGCATAGAATAGCGATGAACACCGCCTTGAAATTATCCAAGAAGTAAACGCAGAGATAGGAACCTGAGAAACCGTTGCATTTCCCCGCTGTTTACAGAGCTCCCCTCAGATCAGCTATCAACGTCTCAGGGTCTTCCAGCCCCACATAAAAGCGTATCAGGTTCCAGGGAATCTCTCCGTGCTGATAGTTTTTTGAGTCGCGCAGGGCGCACATAGGAAAGATGAGTGATTCATGTCCACCCCACGAACAGGCAAGCAAGAACTTATTCAGCTTGTTGCAAAAGCGCTCTACCTCCTCCAGCTCCTCAGCACGCAATAGAATTGAAAAAAGCCCCCCGCAATCTTTCATCTGTCTTTTTGCCAGCTCTTGCTGAGGATGAGAATCAGAGAAGGGAAACATCATCTTTTCAATCCTGGGCTGCTGCTCCAAAAAAGCCACAACTTCCTTGGTGGTGGAACAGCTCTTCTCAACCCTCAGCTGTAAGGTCCTCAGCCCTCGTATCATCATCCACGCCTCATGCGGGGAAATGATTCCGCCCAGTGTCATATATTCCGACTGCATAATAGCAGCGATTTTTTCGCTGCTGCCGCAAAGGACGCCGGCCACTAAATCACTGTGCCCGCCAATGTATTTGCTTGCCGAATGAACAACCAGGTCGATGCCCATAGTTATCGGCTGCTGATTCAACGGTGTTGCATAACTATTGTCACACAATGTTGTGATACCCTTCTCTTTTGCCAAAGATGCCACCGCCTCCAAATCCTGTAACTCGAAAGTCAGTGAATTCGGAGATTCCAAAACGATCAGTTTCGTATTTTCCCGGATTGCGCGGCTAAAGTTCTCCAGCTCTGTTCCATCAATCATGGTGCATTCAACGCCGAACCTCTGCAGGTATATATTCAGTAATTTATCCGTCCAGCTGTAGGGCCGCGCTACGCTTACCACATGGTCACCTTGCGAAACGGTTGACATAATAGCAGCTGCAACAGCAGCGCTGCCACTGGCAAAAACCAAGGAATCTTCCGCGGCTTCCAGGGCTGCCAGCTTCTCCCTCAATATGGCAACAGTTGGATTATAGCCACGCGTGTAAAATGGTTCGTCAAATTCCTTTATTAGTGCTTCACGCATAGTGGCCACATCTTTAAAACAAAAATTGCTGCTCTGATAAATGGGCGGTGACACGGCATTTGAATAGGTTTCCCTATCCTCCCCAAGGTGATTTAGTATATCTGATATATCCATGAGAGCAAATTATTAGAAAATAAAAAAGGACTTCAGCAAAGCAATTGCCAAAGTCCTTCAATATAGGAATTTCAGTACTTTATACTTCTACAGCTGCACTTTCAAGTGAGAATTCTTTTTTGATTTTCTCCACATAATCAAGATTCTCCCATCCGAAAAGCTCCACTGATTTGGTTTGCTTAACACCACCATAATTGGTCTCTACCTCTATAGTTTCAGGAGTTCTTCCCATATGTCCGTAAGCAGCCGTTTTAGAGAAAATTGGATTTTTCAATCCGAACCTATCTATGATCGCCGCAGGCCTCATGTCAAAAATGTTGTTGATCTTATCAGCTATTTCGCCGTCTTGAAGATCCACCTTAGCAGTTCCGTATGTATTAACATACAACCCCACTGGCTCCGCTACGCCAATTGCATAAGCAACCTGAATAAGCACTTCGTCGGCCACACCCGCAGCCACAATGTTCTTTGCAATGTGCCTTGTGGCATAAGCCGCCGACCTATCCACTTTTGAAGAATCTTTACCTGAAAATGCACCACCACCATGGGCACCTTTTCCGCCATAGGTATCCACAATTATCTTTCTTCCCGTTAATCCAGTATCACCGTGTGGCCCTCCAATTACAAATTTTCCCGTTGGATTCACGTGATATACAATATCGTCCTTGAATAACTTCTGGATTCTTTCAGGTAAGTTGGCCTTCACCCGTGGAACCAAAATATTGATCACATCTTCTTTGATTTTCTCCAGCATAGCTGATTCTTCATCAAAATCATCGTGCTGCGTAGAAATCACAATCGTCCTAATTGCCATGGGCTGATTGTCATCGCCATATTCGATTGTTACCTGAGATTTTGAGTCGGGACGCAAATAATTTACCTCATTTTTTTCTCTGCGAATGGCAGCCAATTCAATGAGCAACTTATGAGAGAGATCCAAGGCGAGAGGCATGTAATTATCCGTCTCGTTGGTGGCATAGCCAAACATCATACCCTGGTCACCCGCTCCCTGCTCATCATGAAGCCCGGCACCTTCTTCAACACCCTGGCGGATATCAGCAGATTGCTCATGAATAGCAGATATAACTCCGCAAGAGTCGCCATCGAATTGATAATCAGACTCGGTATATCCAATTCGATTGATTACCTCTCGCGCTATTTTCTGAACGTCGATATATCCTGTGGTTTTTACTTCTCCGCTCAGCACCGTCAGGCCTGTTGTCACCAGTGTTTCACAGGCAACTTTAGATTCTGGGTCGTTTTTCAGGAATGCGTCCAGCAGCGCATCAGAAATTTGATCTGACACTTTATCAGGGTGTCCCTCTGATACAGATTCGGAAGTAAACAAATATGACATCTCTTATAATTTTTATTTAGGAGTGCGAAATTATAAAAACGAATCGGGATATAAAAACCGGGCACTAGTTGGTAAGCTCTTTGAAAACGTCTTCCAGGCTCTGCTCTTGTTCGTTCATTGTAAGAACAGAGAGCCCACTATCAACAGCAAATTGAAAAATGGCCGGCCTTATATCTTCGCTCTCGCTGGTTGAAATAAGCCACTTGTTATCTCCAATGTCCTTGGTATCCTCCACCCCTTTGATCTTCTTCAAATCCTCAATCACAGCATTTTTGTCAAATTCCACCATAATTGTTCGCAGCTTTCCAGCCCCCTTTTTAATCTCACCAACGCTGTCATCTGCAACTATCTTTCCCTCTTTTATGATGATAATTCTATCACAAACAGATTCTACTTCCTGCATGATATGCGTAGAGAGCATAACTGTTTTTTCCTTTCCAATCTCCAAAATGAGCGACCTTATCTCTACCAGCTGGTTGGGATCCAAGCCGGATGTTGGTTCATCCAGGATCAACACTTTTGGGTCGTGAATTAGGGCCTGGGCCAAGCCTACCCGCTGTTTGTATCCCTTTGACAATGCACCGATCTTCTTTTTGTACTCATTATCCAACCCTGTCACACCTATCATTTCCTCTACCCTTGGCCCACTGTTCTTCATCTTATACATTCCCGCAACGAACATCAAGTACTCTTTAACATACATATCGTGATAGAGCGGGTTGTTTTCAGGCAGATACCCCACACT
>DTRI01000370.1 GCA_012966015.1 Flavobacteriales bacterium
TCACGATGGAAGAACGGTCCATACCAAAAAAGTTAGCCTAATACGATAAAATAAAACCCAGAAACAATTATGAGGGTAAGATCATTCTTATGCGTTATCAGCTTAATGGCTGCATGGAGCCAACATGTTTCGGCGCAGAGTCAACGTACGTGCGGCACAGATGCATATTATCAGGAGCAGATTAAAGTAAACCCTCAGATTGAGCTAGATGTAAATCAAGCGAAGCTAGCAGCACAGCAATGGCTAAAAAATAATCCAGCGTCCAAGAAGGCTGTGCTGAGAACGATTCCGATAGTATTTCATGTGGTCTACGAAAATGCCACTGAGAATATATCTGATGCACAAGTGTTGTCACAGTTAGATATATTGAATTTGGATTACAGAAAGCTCAATGCAGATACGGGAAGCGTGCCTTCAGCATTCAAGAGCATCGCGGCGGATTCGGAAATTGAATTTTGTATCGCAGTCAGAGACCCCAGCGGTAATCCTACAACTGGTATTACCAGGACAGCAACTACCGTCAACAGCTTTTCTTCTGTCAGTCCTAAGTCAAACGCCAGTGGAGGGAAAGATCCCTGGCCCAGAAATGATTATTTGAATTTCTGGATATGTGATTTAGGAGGTGGGCTACTTGGGTACGCAACTGGCCCTGGAGGCTCATCGGCGAACGATGGAGTTGTTTGTGGGTATCAATATATTGGCGCACCCCCTGCAAACCCCTTCGGCGGTTCTTTTAATCAAGGGAGAACGGCCACCCATGAAATTGGGCATTGGCTGGGACTTAATCACACTTTTAACGGTGGTTGTAGTGGTTTTGGTGATGGAATTGCAGATACACCGCCTACTTCTAATTCAAATTATGGTTGTCCCGGTACACAAAACACATGTTCAAACGATAATCCGGATATGAATGACATGACCATGAACTACATGGATTACGTAGATGATATGTGTATGTATATTTTTACAGAAGGTCAAAAATCTGTAATGCAATCCGTCCTTGCCACCACGAGATCCAGTCTTCAGAATTCGTCGGGGTGTACAGCCCTAAGCAACCTGGATGCCAGTATCGCCATTGTAACACCAACAGATACAATATGTGGCTTGAGCTCCTTTGCTCCAGCGGTTACACTCATCAATTATGGTTCTAATACACTGACATCAGTTGAAATAGCTTACCAGATCGATAACGAACCTGTTCAGACTTATAACTGGACAGGCAATTTGACAAGTTTTGACGCTGAAGAGATCGTTCTACCTAACGTTACAGTTGCCTTTGGCGATCACAGCCTTAAGACCTACGTGACGAATCCGAACAGCGGAGTGGACGAACTGGCTGCCAATGACACTTCCCTTTCAAATTTTCACTTTAAGCTAGGCAACTCTGTTAACCTAACCCTAACGCTTGGCGATTTTCAGATTGCCAACCTGCTTGCCTGGTCATTGAGAGACGCAGCAGGTAACCTGGTGGATTCTATAAACGGATACGTTAAAAACACCACCAACATTGAGTCTAACTGTCTTGCCGAGGGTTGCTATACGTTTAAGATGTATGACGTCGCAGGAAATGCAGAAGGTTCCTTTTCATTGGTTGATGTGTTGGGAGACACGCTGGTGGCAGTTAATGATCTCTTAGATTTTACGTACACATTCTGTGTTTCAACAACTGGCATAATTGAAAATGAGGTATACAGCTCTTCGTTTCAGCTATACCCCAATCCTACAAATGGAATTGTAAACATTCGCTTTGCCTCATTATTTAGCGGAAATGCGCATTTGAAGGTATTCTCAGCACAAGGGAAGGTGTGTGTTAATGAAAAGATTCAAACGGCGGGAAATGAAAGCATTCGGCTCAACCTAACCGGAAAAGCAGCAGGTTTGTACTTTGTTCAGGTTACAAATGAGAACGGCACATACACGCAAAAATTCAGCCTGCTGCT
>DTRI01000371.1 GCA_012966015.1 Flavobacteriales bacterium
GATGATGGTTCTGTGGAGAAAACGATACTCTTGGATGATTGACTTAGAAATCTAGATTCTTTTTCAAAGTTTGTTTTGCGGATTCCCAAATCCTAAGACCATAGGTAGGGGTGATACCGGGTAGTTTCCCATTAAAACAGAGCCGGGGTGCTTCATTAAATGTGGTCCACCCTTTATCAAGAATATTTTGGAAAAATACCCAAATACCAATATTGTTAAAATACTTCTGAATCACTGCTTATCTAATCAAGGAAACATTACCGCTCACTGGACCAATTCTGACGCCATTGACCGTTTGCGCTCTCAATAACCAAACATAGACACCAACCTCCATCTTTTTACCTGATTTTATATGTAATCCGTTCCAGCCACCTTCTGGATAAATTATCTCGGAGCTTTTTTTAGCTTCAAATACTAATTCGCCCCATCTATTAAATACTTTGAAGTTGATATCTTGAATGGCATCTAAACTATATCCCAACTTATCGAATATATATAGCCTGTCATTTACATTGATCCCGATTCCATTAGGGGTAAAAGCATCTGGAACGCATAATGAACATTCGCACTCTATGACTTCGACTATTATACTGTCAGCTATTGTCCCACATATGGATGTTAACTGAACCAAATACGTTCCGGATTGAGTAACGCTAAATGTAGAATTCGTTGAGTTATCTTGCCACAAGTAGGTCACATCAGTTGTGGTTGCATCTAATGTCAGCATCACTCCCGTACATAATATGGTATCATGGCCCAGTTCGATACTAGGTATCTGAATGTCAGAAATAACAATAGTATCGGATACGGAACAAGTGTCAGAAACTTCAACCCAATAAGTTCCCGCCTGAGAGACATTAAAAGTAGGGTCAATCGAACCATCCTGCCACAAATAGGTTGCATTAGATGCAGTTGCATCCAGTGTCAAACTTTTTCCTGAACATAGCGTAGTGTCGTTGCCCAAATCGTTAATTAGGAACGAGTATGTAACAATAATAGTGTCAGAAATTACCGAACAGCCATAAGATACTTCAACCCAGTAGGTTCCTGTCTGAGAGACGCTCAATGTGGGATTTGTTGAATTATCTTGCCACAAATAGGATGTGCCAGTTATGGTTGCGTCCAATGTTAATACAACTCCTGGGCATAAATTGGTATCATTACCTATATCTAAATTGGGGATACTAACTGGGATTATATAAATACTGTCAATTCCCATTCTTAATCCGCCAAACGGGACATTAGCAATGGGTGAATCATCATCAAATGGCAAGAATTTAATTGTGTGGGTCGAATCTAAAGCCTTAAATATTAAATTGCGAAAGTCCCAGTTAAACGAAGTGCTTGCATAAGGTGCGGAACTAAGTGATATTGCGGTTAATCCGATTAGATTATCATCAACATACACTGCCCATGATCCTGTAGAATCCGTGGCGTCCCACGTATCGGAGTATTGTTTTACTACGGCTTGAAAGAAATTGATACTATAATAACAACCGATATTAAATCCTGAGACCGTTTGCATGATGCCTTCATGATAGATCGTGGCCCCTGACCCTGATGCAGCATGCAGCCCACTTAAAAATGTTATACCGGAATAAGGATTTCCAACTATACCGGTGCTCGGTGCTGGTCCAGATGAGTCGGTGAGATCAGGCGTTGCGGTACTCCAGTGCGTTGCTTGACAATTGATATCGGTAAAAGGCACAGCTTGCCAATCTGTTGGTAGAGAAGTGAAACCACTTATGATTCCATTCAAATCATTATTTGTAAAGTTTTGGGCACATGTGTTATGTGCTAAGCTGAATAGTAAAAAAAAGCAAACGATGCTTTTCATGAATTGTAATTGAATTAATCGAATCATCATCCTCTGTAAATATAGGTATACACTCACTTGTTCTCCACTATATGATTTCATTTACTGTCTGTTCATTGCTTTTATCAGTCCAAAGTTAGAAAGATTGGCCGCCTTTACCCTCATATGGGTACGAGATATGCTTAGAGGTCTAAAAGCACGTGTCTGTCAATACGCTTACCTAAATAACCCTATCTGTGACACCAGGCTATTTATTTGAGTGTCCCAGGTTTCGGGTCCTTGCTTCTTTCTGGTAATGGCTATCTCATTATGTGTTTGGGACAGTGTTCCCGTCTGGTACACTGCTCGGATAACCTGTCCGTCAAATAGTTGTATCAATATAATGTTTCAGCCCTTTCTTATTTGCATATCCTTTGCATACCTTTACTTTATCCGATTAGAGGAAAGCATTTTACATGCATACACACATACACACATACGTACTGACCTTACCTGCCTATGCCAAATAACAATACCAACCACAACAAATCGCTTGCGTTGCTTACCATCTTGTTTTTCATGTGGGGATTTCTCACGTGTATGAACGATATTCTCATTCCTTACTTGAAAAGCGTGTTTGAATTGAGCCATTTTCAAGCTATGCTCATACAGTTTGCCTTCTTCAGTGCCTATTTCATCGGTTCACTCATTTATTTCATTATTTCGATAAAACACGGTGACCCAATCAATAAAATTGGTTATCAAAACGGCATTGTACTCGGGCTGATCATTTCATCTGTAGGTGCTTTCCTTTTTTATCCTGCAGCCGAGCTCGTTTCATACGGGTTTTTTCTCTCCGCCCTGTTTGTCCTGGCCATGGGGTTTGCATTGCTACAGATTTCTGCCAACCCCTATGTTGCCATTCTCGGAAAAGAAGAAAGCGCTTCCAGCAGACTGAACCTGGCGCAAGGGTTCAATTCTTTTGGAACCACTATTGCCCCACTCATCGGTGGATTTTTGATCTTTCGGTTTTTTGCCGGAAATGATGCAGTGGGAGCCGATTCCGTAAAAATCCCCTACCTGGTTTTTGCCGTCGTTTTGCTCTTACTCGCTGTCTTCATGAAAATTGTGAAATTACCACGATTCACCAGGGAAGAACAAGTTGAAAAGGGTGTGGGTGTGCTCAAGTACCCTCACCTTGTTTTCGGCATCGTTGCCATTTTCATGTATGTGGGCGGTGAAGTCAGCATCGGCAGCATCATGATAAGCTTTTTTGAGTTGGAGGAGATTGCCGGGCTATCGAAAGATGAAGGCAGCACCTACCTCGCCTTTTACTGGGGCGGGTTAATGATTGGCCGTTTCCTGGGCGCAATTTCTTTGAGTAAAATGGAGAGTCTTATAAAAAAAATCCTCCTGATGGTGGGAAGCGCCATTGTTTCTTTTGCAACCATTTGCCTTGCGGTTTCATTGAAAGATGATGGCTTTAACTTCGGTCAGCTGCTACCGTTTACTGTACTGGTATTTTTTAGTTTCCTGGCTTTTCTTGTTGGCAGGTCGCTTCCGGGAAGAACATTGGTGGTTTTTGCCCTAATAGCAGTATCCTTGTTGATCAGTGCAGTTTGTACGGAAGGAAAGACCGCCATGTGGTCGGTAATTGGTGTTGGGTTGTTTAGCTCCATTATGTGGTCCAACATTTTCACATTGGCCATTGCCGGCCTGGGCAAATACACCAGCCAGGGGTCATCACTACTGGTAATGGCAATCATCGGTGGTGCCATCCTCCCTCCTGTACAAGGTGCTTTTGCAGATGCCTTTGGGGTACACCTTTCCTTTGTTGTGCCAATTATTTCCTATTTATACATTGCCTTTTACGGTTGGAAAGGACACGTCATCAGGCAACCTGTTGAAACAGGCAATTCTAATTAATATGAAGGAAGTTACGCTGGGAGTAGATATTGGCGGCACCAATACCGCTTTTGGTTTTGTGGACAGGGAGGGCAATTGCCTCGCGGAAGGCAACATATCCACCGGGAAGCACAAGGATATTACCCTGTTTTTTGATGAGCTGACCGAGAAGATCAAGCATGTTCAACATGCTATGGATAAAAATATCAAGGTCAGGGGGATTGGTATTGGTGCTCCTAATGGCAATTACTACCACGGAACTATCGAATATGCGCCCAACCTCCCATGGAAGGGAGTCATAGCCATCAGCATGCTTTTTAAAGAACGATTTGACCTGCCCGCTTACGTAACCAACGACGCTAACGCAGCGGCCATCGGAGAGATGCTTTATGGAGCGGCCAAGCAGATGAAAGACTTTGTACTCATCACATTGGGTACAGGCGTTGGCAGCGGTATTGTATCAAACGGGCAGCTCATTTATGGACATGATGGCTTTGGCGGAGAATTGGGGCACACGATTATTGAAGAAAATGGCCGTGATTGCGCCTGTGGCCGAAGCGGTTGCCTGGAAACTTACGCCTCAGCTACGGGCATTGTTCGCACAGCCACAATGAAGCTGGAAGAGACATCTCAATCGAGCGTCCTGCGAGAAGTTGAGCCAGCTGACCTATCCGGAAAAATGATTACTGAAGCTGCCCTTGAAGGCGATGCGCTGGCACTCGATGTATTTGATTATACAGCCCAAAAACTCGGGCTCAGCTTAGCAAATACCGTGGCAATTACCAGCCCGGAAGCCATCATCTTATTTGGAGGATTGGCCAAAGCAGGTAATCTGCTAATACACCCTGTCAGCAAATACATGGAAGCAAACTTATTTAGCGTCTTTAAAGGAAAGGTAAAACTGCTTTCCTCCGGTTTACAAGAACAAAATGCCGCAATCCTGGGAGCAAGTGCGCTGGCGTGGCAAGAACTAAAGAAAGAGCATTACAATGCGGTTCAGTCCAGCTAATCTCCTTGTCTTTGTCATAATTTACCTGTTGGCAGGATGTGCTTCCGAAAAGGAAGGGAAGAAATTCACCGGCTATGTCAATCCGCTCATTGGAACAGGCGGGCACGGCCATACCTTTCCAGGAGCCACCATGCCTTTTGGGATGGTGCAGCTCAGCCCCGATACCCGCCTCGAGGGATGGGATGGGTGCTCCGGTTATCATAATTCCGATTCCATCATTTACGGATTCAGCCACACGCATCTGAGCGGTACCGGTGTAGCCGATTATTGCGATATTTTGCTGATGCCCACCGTTGGGGAAATACAATTTGATAATGGCTACAACAAGGGTGTTAGCAATGGATATGCTTCCCGTTTTCAAAAAGAAACAGAAAAGGCATCTCCCGGATTTTATGCCGTCTATTTGGAGGATTACAACATTGACGTGCAGTTAACGGCAACAGAGCGAGCCGGCTTTCATAAATACACTTTTAATAAAGGCGATAAGGCGAATGTTATTATTGACCTCACGCACCGCGACAAACTGCTCAATTTTGATTTGAGCATTGTGAATAACAACGAAATTGAAGGGTTCAGGATTTCTGAATCGTGGGCGAGGGAACAGCGCGTTTATTTTGTGGCGATGTTTTCCAAACCCTTTTCCGGAAATGAGCTGATGGGCGAGGTATTGCCGTTGGATAATAGAGAACACAAACGTGCCAGGATGCAAAAGGCGGCGTTAAGCTTTGACGTTGAAGAGGGTGAAACGATTTTGGTGAAAGTAGGTATTTCGCCTGTTTCTATTGAAAACGCCCGCCGAAATCTCGAGGCTGAAATTTCACATTGGAGCTTTGAAAAAGTGAGAACTAATGCGGACAGTACCTGGGAGCGAGCATTGTGTAAAATAGAAGCTGAAGGTGGCACAGAAGAGCAAAAAACCATTTTTTACACGGCGCTCTACCACAGCATGATTGCTCCCAACCTTTTCACCGATGTGAACAACGAATACCGGGGAATGGATGGAAAAATTCATAAAACTGACAACACACGCGTTTACACCGTTTTTTCCTTGTGGGACACCTTTCGTGCAACGCACCCGCTGTACACCATTATTGAACAAAAACGAACAAGCGAATTCATTCAAACTTTTTTGAAGCAGTATGAGCAGGGCGGACGGCTACCCGTATGGGAGTTGGCGGGCAATGAAACAGAGTGCATGATTGGTTACCACAGCGTGCCGGTAATAGCAGATGCTTTTTCAAAAGGGATTCGGGATTTTGACGTGGAGAAGGCGTTGAAAGCTATGACAAGCGGTGCTGAGCTCAACCATTTTGGCTTAAAGTATTACCGGAAAAATGGCTGTATCATGGCCGGTGAAGAAGCTGAATCAGTGAGCAAGACCCTCGAATATGCTTACGATGATTGGTGCATTGCCTTGATAGCAAAAGCGACTGGCAATGAAAATGTTTACAGTGATTATTTGCAACGGGCCCAGTATTATAAAAACCTGTTCAATCCGAAAACAGGTTTCTTTCACGGGCGGATGCACGGGGGTTGGTTCTCCCCGTTTGACCCGGCAGAAGTGAATTTCAACTATACCGAAGCCAACGCCTGGCAATACTCGCTGTTCGTTCCACAAGATATTACCGGATTGATCAAGCTCATGGGTGGTGCAGAAAATTTTGAACAGCACCTCGATAACCTCTTTGTCGCAAACAGCCAAACAACCGGCCGACACCAGTCGGATATCACAGGCCTTATCGGTCAATATGCCCATGGTAACGAACCAAGCCACCACATGGCTTATCTCTACAGCTACATCGGAAAACCATGGAAAACACAGCAACGGGTGCGACAAATAATGGATGAAATGTACTCCGCCCGGCCCGACGGCCTCAGTGGAAATGAGGATTGCGGACAGATGAGTGCGTGGTATGTGTTAAGCGCCATGGGCTTTTATTCCGTCACTCCCGGCCTGCCTTATTATGCGATTGGAACACCGATCTTCGATAAAGTGACGATCAATTTGGAGCACCGGGATAAGGGGATGGCGGATGGGAAAAAATTCACTGTTGAAGCGAAAAATATTTCGGACGAAAATATTTACATACAGTCAGCGACATTAAATGGTGAAGTGTATACAAAATCCTTCCTGCTCCATGAAGATATGATGAAGGGGGGCGAATTGCTCTTTGAAATGGGACCCAGCCCCAATGAAAGCTGGGGGAACCTTGAGTCCGACCGGCCCAAATCGGAAATAACAGCCAATTCATTGTTGCCAATCCCCTACATTAACACCGTGTCAAATACCTTTACAGATTCCCTCAGAATAGAAATGGGTGCAGCCTGTGATGCGTGCGTGATCGTTTACGCAAAAAATGAAACGGTTCCCTTTGAGAACGGCATATTATATGAAAAACCCTTTTTTATTACCGAAACCACCACCTTAACTGTTGCCTCCATGAGCGAAAACTTGGACACCAGCGTGGTAATTAGCTATATC
>DTRI01000372.1 GCA_012966015.1 Flavobacteriales bacterium
CATGAATCGTATCAATAGACTTGTAACCAAAGGTATCGGTACCCTCTACCCAATACATCCCAGGTTGAGTAACTACAAGTGTTTGGGTTGTATCCCCAGTGTTCCAAAAATAATCTTCGTACCGATCCCCTGCATCCAACAGGGTGTCGCATCCTTTAGAAACTAAAATATCGGGCCCTAGATCGACAGGTTCTTGGTAAAGCAGCGGGAAATACCGGTAACGCAAATAGTTCTCAACCTGATATAATTCATTATAATCAAGAAACCTGTCATAAAGCAAGACTTCAATTATCTCGCCATTTAGATAATTTGAGCCAGCAGGAAATTTACCCAAAACATATCCTTCATCCGTGTGAGTATTAACATCTAAATTCCCTGATCCAGCAGCAAAACCACCCTGCTTCATACGAGTTTGAGGAATAGAATCATTGCTATGAACTAATGATACTATATAATATTCATTCACCACATGGGATGTTGAAAAAAAAGAAGAGCTACTTGAACCTTGTGGCCAAAAACGAAATTTAGCAGCTATATCACCAGTAAATTGAAATGAAGCAAGGTTACCGTTTGGGCAATTCCCATAGATCCAATTAGATCCAATTTGATTAATGCGACAAACAATTACGAAACTAAAATCAGTAATCCCACCCAACAATCCTGTATCACCCTCCATATAATCATTTGAACCATCAAATACAATTGCAGGATGATTATTGATGTTGGGCTCTGAAGATCGAAAAATGGGACGGCTGACAGCACCATTCTGAAAAGCATCATAGCCATTACCGCTTAAATCATACAGAACAGAAACCGTATCAGAGCCCACTAACTCAACAGAATCAGATCGAAGCCAAAACTGCAAACCATTTATGTAATCGGGGGAGGAATTAATGGTAAGTGCCTGTAAAATAGAATCAGAACAACCAAAATTTGTTACTGCTAATAAATAAACATCATGGATCCCTGTGGAAGCAAACTCATAAGTAGGAGTATCTCCATAAAGAGTATCCAGATTATCTATTACCCATGTCCAGCTTATAATGGAGTCGTTTGAAATACTTGTTTCATCTATAAATTGCATTTCATAATTAACATAGGTGATAAGAGGAGAAAATCCTGCCATTGGCAATGGGTGTATGTCAATGGAAATGATTGTATCACCAAAACATCCTGAATCAGTTGTAACAGATAAAGAAACATTATAAACACCAACAGAATCATAATAATGACTCGGATCAGTTGCAGTGCTACTATTTCCATCACCAAAGTCCCAGGTCCAATTCACAATATTATAGGGAAAAGGAACAGTAGACAGATCAGTAAATGAGGATATTTCTCCAAAGCAAGTAGTGTCCATGCTGAAATTTGCTGTAGGTGCTTCTCCCTTTACTGTAATCAATACAGAATCCTCGGCTATACAACCATTAGTATCCGTAGCAGTAAGGCAATATATTCCCGTTGTAGAAGGTAATATCTCTGGAGTAGTTAAACCATTGCACCACAAATAAGTATCTGCTTGGGCAACACCCTGGGTAAGACCAATTGAATTACCCAAGCAAATGGAATCATCTGGGCCCAGTGAGGCTGTCAGAGGGAAGCTATCAATAAATACAATATTGGTATCGGAATAAAAAGCACATCCGCCTGTATCAGTAACCACAACACTATAAGTGCCCGCTTGGTAAATTTGCAAAGTAGAATCAGTAGAGCTATCTGACCACAAGAACGAATACAAAGATGTGTCCAGCGGAACATCCCATAATAATGTATCTCCGGCACACAAAAAAGGCAAATTGGTATCGATCAATGAATTGACATAAAACGAAACATGAATCGTATCAATAGACTTGTAACCAAAGGTATCGGTACCCTCTACCCAATACATCCCAGGTTGAGTAACTACAAGTGTTTGGGTTGTATCCCCAAT
>DTRI01000373.1 GCA_012966015.1 Flavobacteriales bacterium
TGGTTTAGAAGAAGGACAATATTGCTTTAACTACAGGGGCAACATTCTCTTCAGGTAGCACATTAAGAATATATGAAGCAGACGCATAAGCGCCATATGGATCTGTTACCGTTACTCCAATTGCATATAAACCTTCACAGAATTCTGCTGCTATACTACAGCTTTCAGAGGTTCCACTAAATCCATTATCAGCTGAAAAATCAAAAACATGTGAATTTGTTCTTTCAAACTTGATAAGCAGAGCGGCCACAAATGATCATGCGCTTCCAGCAAACAATTACTTACTGGGAACTTACGAGTATTTCTGTAAACGGTCATTTACCCCCACTCTTGACGCAAGAAGATATTTAGTAACCGTTCACAGACTTTGAGAATATTTACTTGCAATATGGCTCCAACAGGATCAAAATAACTTTATAAAACATAAAGGGTTACAAGATCTGTTATGAGCTTTAATTTTTCACAAGCGGCATTACATCCTGATGACATCAAAGGTTGTCATGATGTGATTGATAATTTATGGGACTTGGTCCGTGATTTGAAGGAAAAGCTTGGAACAAATTCAAAGAACTCCTCCAAACGACCCTCATCAGAAATTGACAAGCCCGCAACATCAAAAACCAACTCGCCTAAGGAAAAGAGCAAAAACAAACGCAAGCAGGGCGCGCAAAAGGGCCATAATAAACATACTAGAGAGCTTGTGCCTATAGAAACAGTTGATCATATTAAAAAATGCCCGCCCAAAAGACAATGTGATTGCAATGGTTTAGTTATACCAACTGGTCAATACAGTCGGAAACAGAAATTTGATTTTCCTGTGATCAAGCCTATTGTAACAGAGTATCAGTTACAGGAAGGGACTTGCAGTTGCTGCTCCAAGAGGCACGTAGGCCAATTGCCTGATCGGATACCAAGCTTCATCTTGGGCCCTAGGGGCATAGCACTAGTCGGCACGTTAACTGGGTGCTATCGAATCAGCAAACGTAATGTTGTGGCCCTATTTCACGACATCTATAATTTTAAAATTTCGTCAGGCTCTATATGTAAGGCTGAAAAACTTGTAAGTGCTGCTTTAGAAAGACCTGTTGAGGCAGCTAAACATTTTATCAAAGACAAACAAACTGAGGTGCATGCTGACGAAACAGGACATAAGGAAAAAGGTAAAAGGATGTGGGCATGGGTTGCTGTTGCATGCATGATTAGCATTTTTATTATTCGTCCTTCTCGTGGTAGAAAATCCGCTGAAGAATTATTAGGAAGCGAATTCGCAGGAATTTTAATTACTGATAGATGGTCAGCGTATTCTTGGGTAAAGACCTCACACCGTCAAGTATGCTGGGCTCATTTGTTGCGTGATTTTCAAAAGATCTCTGAAAGACATGGGCAGTCAAATATCATCGGAAATGCACTGATAAAATTGACCAACCAAATGTTTCGATATTGGCATAAAATGAAAACGGGGGTAAAATCTAGAGATCAATTTGAAAAATACATGGGAGCAAAAATCCCAGAGTTTGAATATTTATTCAAACGAGGCAGACGATGCAAGAACAAGAAAACAAAAGGCACATGCAAGGAGATTTTAAAAATTAAAGAAGCCCTTTGGACCTTCGTGTACAAGGAAAGCGTAGAGCCGACTAATAATTTGGCTGAAAGGACAATTCGCACCCACGTTATCTGGAACAAGACAAGTTTTGGTACTCAGTCAACAGGTGGGACGTTGTATATGGAGAGAATTCTCACAGTCGTAGGCTCTTGTAAATTGCAAGGCATGAATGTGCTAGATTATCTCTCTGAGGCAGTAACCAGCTACTACAATGACAAACAATACCCCTCTCTCATCCCAGGGAAATACTCTGTCGCCTTTGCTGAAGCTGTTTAGCATACAAATTCCCGTGAACGGTTACATTTATTATTTCTACA
>DTRI01000374.1 GCA_012966015.1 Flavobacteriales bacterium
TTTTTGAACTCTTCTGCATTCAAAGCAGGTTTAGATGCCGATTTCAGTTCTTTTGGATTGAGAGATTGGAAAGTACAAGCTCAGAAGCAAGCTGAAGTGCTTTCTAAAGAGTGGAAAGGGGGGAGTACGGTTGAGCTTGACACAACAATTGGGTTGTTCGGTGTGCAAAACGGTGACCGGTTGGCTGTGGTTGTTCACCCGTTTTGGGATGAAAACGCCCCTCAGATTCAAAATGCAATTCCCTCTGATGTTGCTGATCATAGAGTGGTCGACATTTTTGAATTGACGAGGAGGCCGATGGACCAGCTGACTAGGCTGCGGGATTACTTTCGGCAAACAAGTAGCCCGAGAACAAAAGCCTGAAGGATTTGAGAATACCACACAACTACAATGATCCTCTTGCCACTCCTTTGAGTTTCGATGTTTCTAGTCTTTCGACAGCAATCTGCCCTGTTCGGGTAATGCTGAGTAAACATGCGGAGGTAATTACATTACTTCCGAATAGCGTGACTCAAGAACGGGGGAGTGTTGTCCATGGTGTTCTTAAAGAAAGAGATACGAGTTCATTGGATGCCATCGAATGTCGGCAACTTATAGATGAGATTGTGAGCCGTAGATGTTATCCGAAAACTAATCCAAATAGCGTTATGGTTGGTGATCGGTTCGAGCAGTTTTTCAGTTTGTCCGAGTGGAATAAACGGGCGAGTTGGATCCTGAAACTGAACACGGAACAGTATAACTATCCCAAATTTGTGCGGCGTTCGAGTACCTCCAATCGCCAAGGTAGTTTAGATCGGGAAATACTTGAAGATCAACTTCCAAGTCCTGGGCCTGAGGCTTGGGTCGCATCTCGAAAACTGAAGCTTAAAGGGAAAATTGATCAGGTAGTTATGGACCCAGATGGTTCATGGCAATTGATAGAGTATAAAACTCGAAATATCTTCACTCCGGACGGTCAATTTTGTGAGTCGACCAAAGCTCAACTTCTATTTTATGCGCTCATCGTTCGACAGTTGAGTCCTAACGATTCTATTAAATTAATTGCGTATGGCAGGGAATCTATACCTTTCGAATTCGCTTTTGACTCTAAGGCAGAATTAGAAGCTAAAGAACTGTATGAGCGTCAAGTCGCTTTGTTTCCCTCCGATTCAACGATTTGTGTTCAAAGGGATGCAAAGCCCAGCTCCGAATGTAAAAGTTGTCAATCTAGGCCGTGCTGCCCTGCTTACCATGACTGGGCTCAGCAATGTTGGGGCGATGAGGAGAAGTCTGACGATTGTCCATTAGACACATGGGGAGTTGTGACCGATGTTCGTTCTGTTAATGGATATCCAAACGGCTTGGTCTATTTGGAAGATGCGACCGGGCGCAATGTCTTGCTGAGATATCTGCATCCACAAGTAGTGAAAGAGCCATTAATCAGCGGCATGAAAATTTGGTGCTATGAAATGAAAACAGATGCACGCTCTAAACTACATCCGCGTGATTTCTTTCATCATCGTCAAGATCCAAAGAAGGTCTATGAAAGTGCTGTAGCGTCTCGGATTTACTATTCAGTGTAATTCCAAGGATTACGCATCCATTCAATGTCCTATTCGGTTGTCTGATGTTCTTGCCATTTAATCTGTATGTGAGTCTAAAGGGCTATTCGGTGATAGGCTGGCTACCTATAGCAGGCACTTCCTTCTCGGGAATACTAGCCTCTTTTTGCTGGCAGACATGGATTAGCAATTTCCTCGTGCCGATGCAATCTTCTTTGTTGTACCTAAGTAGTTCGTTGACTTGTTGCTTCTTCATATCGGTCCACTTTCCCCATTTCTTTGTTTTCCTGGCATAGCTTTCTATTTTTCTACATGCTTGTGCGGGACCACCTACAGGCGGTATTGAAATTTTCGCACCCGGTGGTTTCAGGCATGCGATCAC
>DTRI01000375.1 GCA_012966015.1 Flavobacteriales bacterium
TCCATTTACCAATTCTGCAAAATACTCCTTTGAGAATTCAGGCTCTATTTTAGCTGAAGAGTAATGGTGGTGAATTCCATTAGAGAACCACACTCTCTTGGCAAAGTCAGAAAACTTACCGTAGGCTTCTGTCGTCTTGTCACCAGAATAGCTATTGGCAATAGCTTCCAGGGTCCTCTTTATATAGAGGTTATGCTTGTAATTTTGGTCGTAGATTATATCTCTTCCCGAGTGCGCTGCCTGATAAAGGAAATACAGTAGCTTCTTCTTTTTAAGATCCAGTTCTTTAAAACCCGGGATTTTGTATCTCAATATCTTAATGTCAGCGAATTTTTCCGACATGTATTTGAAATCATCTTCCACAGTAGCAATAAGGTCCGTTTCGGTTGCGCTACTATCTTCTGAAGTTGTAGTTGTACATGAGGCTGTAAACACCACCAATGCACCTATGAGTAATATTGAATGCTTCATTTTAGTTTTTGCTTTTTTGTTTTGGCGTGCAAAGATAATACTACAAACTGATAATTCAGTATTTCTGTAATATGAATTCAATAAATTAGATTTAGGTATGCTTTATGAAGATGAATGCTTCACCACGCAGAATGAGGTATTGTCAAAACACTTATGTTCAGTATATTAGATAATAAGTTGATTTTCTAATAATTTTGCTTGAGATTTATGCTGTCTGGTCATTGCATTTGTTAAGTTAAGTTAGCATAGCTGATTTTGACAGATTGCTGCATAGAAACACAATGAAGTATTTATTGACATTTTTCGCAATTATGACAATCCTCTTGGTGGGTATGAAGGCACCTACATTAGATGGCTCTACCTGGTACATTCTCACTGAAGCAGGGAAAGTCTTTGAAAACGGTAGCAAAATCGATGATGGTTATGGTGCCCTGGATATTGCGGCGAGCGGTAGTGACTGGTATGTGCTTACCAAAGCCGGGAAGGTATATAAGACGGGCACCAAAATCGATGAAGGATATTCAGGCATGGGTATAGCAGCTACGGACACAGATTGGTACATCCTCACCAAAGCTGGAAAAGTATTTAAAAATGGAAACAAGATAGATGAGGATTATGCACCTCAGGATATTGCAGCTGCCGGAAATGATTGGTATGTTCTTACCAGGGCCGGAAAAGTATTTAAGAATGGAAATAAGATAGATGACGACTACGCCGGAGTGGCAATTGCCGCAGATGGGATAGATTGGTATTTACTAACTGAATCCGGCAAGATATTTAAGAATGGCAACAAGGTGGATGAAGGATATGATGGTAAAGATATCGCCGCAGCACATGGTGACTGGTATTTATTAACAGCAGATGGAAGAGTATTTAAAAATGGCCTTAAGATAGACGAAGGATATGGCGGTGTTGGAATTGCAGCACGATAATAATTTAAATTCACCATGAATATTTTAACGAAAATGCCCCGCATTGCACTAGCTCTTGTATTTAGCGCCAGTCTATTATCTACAACAGGTTATTCGCAACATGGCGAAAACACGGATACGCTTGAAAGGGGATCGGACTTAACCAAGAAATTAAAATCGATGGAAGCGAGAAAGGAAGTGTACCTGGACTTAATTGAGTCTTACTCAGCTGAAGGACACTATGAAAAAGCATATGCAAACCAATTGCTCTATTCGCAAGTAAAAGACAGCTTATTTGACGAAGACAAGAGCAAGGAGATCGGTAAACTAGAGGCTAAATATGAGATGGAGCGAACTATTGAAGAGGAGAAGTTAAAGAAGAATATTCGTCTGAAATAGAAAAAACCCCTAGGTAAACAAATAAGCCCACCAAATCAACACTCCCTGAAGGGGAAGCCTTACATAC
The DNA here is from genome assembly GCA_012966015.1 of Flavobacteriales bacterium. Lineage (GTDB taxonomy): Bacteria > Bacteroidota > Bacteroidia > NORP154 > NORP154 > NORP154. The sequence continues at coordinate 1,849 of DTRI01000375.1, forward strand.
AGCACCCAGAGTGGTGGCCCCTTTCCAGGTTTAGCAGAGGTAAGGTGATTTACATTGGC
>DTRI01000376.1 GCA_012966015.1 Flavobacteriales bacterium
CTCAAAAACAGTCTCAGCTGGGTGATTATGTGACCAGAAGGAATTGCAGGGCAGGTGATTTGATCTTCTTTGGATCCAGAAGAGGCAGCTCTGTCAGGGTAATTCACACAGGCGTGGTTTATTCCAACGTAGATGGAAAACTAAAGATCATTCATTGCCCCAACAGGGGCGTGACCATAGAAGGTGAAGGAGATCCCGGCTGGGACATGTATTGGGAAAAGCGGTATCTCTTCATCAAAAGAATTATAAATAATGATTTAGCAACCTATAAAACCCCCTAAGCCATGTTCAAGAAAAAACGCACTTATATAATACTGGCCGCTATTGCGGTTATACTATTTCTAATCCTGAAACGTGCTGGCAACGATGTGTCCAGCGAAGAAATAACCACCAGCGTACGCGCGTACATCGACAAACCATTTGCCAACGTAAGCATTCCCAGGCAGTATTATGACGTGGATGCCACTGCAGGAGCAGTACTTACGTATGCCACCACCAGGATCTCCGTTCCACAGTGCGCATTCCTGGATAGCAGCGGAAATGTTGTAGAGGGGAATGTAAAGCTCTCATATCGGGAAGTAAACGATCCTGCCAGTATGATAATAAGCGGCGTGCCTATGGCAGTTGCTGAAGATTCCAGCGACTATTTACAGTCTGCCGGCATGTTGGAGATTCTCGCCTGGAAAGATGGGGTTCCGTTAAAGGTTAATAAGGAGTGCCAGATCAGCATTGACAAACAATCAGATATAGGTGATGGAGACTACAACATGTACAACCTGGACACGATAAATCGCAAATGGGATTTGAAGCAGCAGAACATTGCCGCTAAATCTTTGGTGCAGAAGCCCGAAAAAGCCGCGTATCAAGAGCCGGACTATGAGGCAATGGCGCTTAAAGCGGGTGTTGTCAAACCGGTGAAACCGCTGGAAAAAGAGAAAGAGAAATTTCAGTTCAAGTTCAAGATGGATTTCAGCGAAAACCCCGAGATAAACATCTACAACGGAGTGCAATGGGAATTTGCCGGCAAGAAAGACAAGGAAGATCCTGCAAAAAATCCCTGGGTGCTATCTGCTGTATGGCATGAAATGGAGATTGTGCGCAAATATAAAAATGGGGCTTACAAATTGCGGCTGGTCAGCGGAGATAAGGAATTCAAAACTACCGTGAAGCCGGTATTTGCGGCAGAGGACATGGACTATGCCGAGTACGTCTACAACGAGAAATATGAGGCCTACAGAAAGTATGTAGATAAAAAGAAGGAGGAAGCACGCATCTGGAGGAAGAAGCAGGAAGAACTGGCCAAAGCACGTGAGAAACAAAGAAAAGCCAGCGCGTTGGCTGGGAAGTTCTCCCGTGTAATAACCATTATGGGTTTCGGGTGGGTAAACATTGACAAGCTGCTTAATGATGACCGGCAGGAAATTGCCTTGTCCCTTGTTTACAAAAATGGAGACAGCGTAAATGTCAGCCGCGTGTTCTTGCTAACGGAATCTGTAAATTCGGTAGCCAGCTTTTACCAGCGTACCCTACCCCAATTTTCGTTTCCGAAGCTGCGCAAGAATCAGCTGGTAGTTATAGATGCTGAGTCGCAGGCATATATCATCAAACCGGAGGCCTTTGCTAGTATCAGATCTGATGCCACTGAACACACCTTCCGCATTTCTGAAGCGGGCAGAAAGATCAAATCAATCACTCACCTGCAGGCCATGCTCTAACGGCTTAAGCTATCCTGCCCCTCTAAATAATAAGAATTTCCCATTTATTCCGTTACTTAGCGGAACCCGGCAAATATTGAAGAGAAGCAGCATGGATGCATATATTGCGTCTTTTGACCAACGTGCATTACCAGGCCTTGCTGGTCAATGTTTGTCTTGGAAATTTCGGTGTATGTCTGTGCTGCAAATTATACGTAGCAGCAAGCACTTTACCGATACTATACGCTGACGTAAATGCAACGCTAGCGTAAATTGCTAAGTAACATAGCTTGGAATTGCAAAATCCCAAGCCGTTAAAGTCAAAAACCATGAAGAGGTATATCATTGCCCTGGCACTACTGTCAACGGCCCCCCAGTCTATATTAGCTCAGGACGAAATAGGCATGTCATTTTCCTTCCTATTCCCTCAAAACAGCAAGTTCTCAACGCCTATATCACCCTTGTCTATAAGGGGGTTGGGCATTAAGTTCGGGGAAAGTGTATCAATCAGTACAGGATTTACCGCGTATCGTATGGCGGAGAGCACCATCAGCAATTTAGAGTTTGCATCAGACGCACCGTTATTAGGACCGTCAGTGAGCTTTGTGATCCCATTCGAAATGGTTCTCAAATTCAAGCTGGACAAGAAATTCAGCATCAAGGCCAATGGAGGCGTCTTTCTATTCAATAATGCAGGAGATGCTGTAAACGACGGAAATTTGAGTTCAGCACTTGCTGATCATTACGAATACACCCTGGCTCAAACAAACTTTGAGTACCAGGACAAATGGGGTTGGGGTTATCAGTTTGGAATTCAGCCCATCTACTTCGTAACCAGCCAGGTTGGAATTGCGATCAAGGGGAATTACTATTTAGGAGAAGCGGACCTTGATCTCTCCGGCACTATACAAGGATGGTCTGACAACGAAGGGTATATGGAGCGTGAAGCGTCCTATAAAGGCAATCTTGACTTTAAGGGATTTGAACTCTCATTAGGCGTGATTTACAAGAACAAGTGAGCAGATGGCAATAAAAAAGCCCCCAACCATCAGGAAGGGGGCTCAGTTCATTCAGAAGCGTTTTACTTCTTCTCTGCAGCTTCGGGCTCGTCCTTCTTCTCTTCCTTCTTGCCGTCATCGTCGCTGACTTCTTCAAAGTCAACATCGGTAACGTCTTCCCCTCCATCTGCCGCAGCTTCACCGTTTGTGGGAGCACCAGCGTCTGCTGCTTGTGCCTCTTGTTGCGCCTTATACATATCCTGTGAAGCCGCCTGAAATACAGTATTCAAAGCTTCCGTTGCCTTGTCAATGCCTTCCAGATCCTTTGCTCCGTGAGCCGTTTTGAGATCTTTAATTGCGTTTTCTATAGGCTCCTTCTTATCCGCAGGAAGTTTGTCTCCGAATTCCTTCATTTGTTTCTCCGTTTGGAAGATCAACGCATCTGCTCCATTAAGCTTGTCAATTTCTTCTTTGACTTTCTTATCAGCATCTGCATTTGCCTCAGCTTCTTTCTTCATCTTTTCTATTTCCTCTTCGGTAATTCCCGATGACGCTTCAATTCTGATCTTTTGCTCCTTTCCAGTTGCCTTATCCTTCGCTGTAACATTGACAATACCATTGGCATCTATATCAAATGTTACCTCTATCTGAGGCACACCACGAGGTGCCGGAGGGATACTGTCCAAATGGAATCGACCGAGAGTCCTGCTGTCAGTAGCCATCGCCCGCTCCCCTTGAAGCACGTGAATCTCTACCGTTGGTTGATTATCAGCAGCAGTTGAGAATATCTCCGACTTCTTAGTAGGTATGGTCGTATTGGCTTCAATAAGCTTGGTCATCACACCACCCATAGTCTCAATACCCAAGGAAAGAGGTGTTACATCCAACAGGAGTACATCTTTCACTTCTCCGGTGAAAACACCACCTTGTATAGCAGCACCTACGGCTACCACCTCATCCGCGTTCACCCCTTTTGAAGGTGATTTTCCAAAGAACTTCTCCACAATCGCCTGAACAGCTGGCATCCTGGTAGACCCACCTACTAACAATACTTCATCAATTTCATTGGGCTTCAAACCGGCATCGCTCATTGCTTTCTTACAAGGAGCAAGTGTTCTTTGAATCAAATCATCACAAAGTTGCTCAAAGCTCGCTCTGGTTAGTTTCTTAACCAAGTGCTTAGGAACTCCGTCAACCGGCATGATGTAAGGCAAGTTGATCTCTGTCTCGGTTGAGCTGGATAACTCGATCTTAGCTTTCTCCGCAGCCTCTTTCAAGCGCTGTAAAGCCATTGGATCTTTTCTTAGATCGATGTTCTCATCTTTAAGGAAAGCATCAGCTAACCAATTGATAATGGTCTCATCGAAGTCATCTCCACCAAGATGTGTATCTCCATTGGTAGACTTTACTTCAAATACTCCATCTCCTAATTCAAGGATAGAGATATCAAATGTTCCGCCACCTAAGTCAAACACAGCAATCTTGCTATCACTTCCTTTCTTGTCTAATCCATAGGCAAGTGCGGCAGCCGTAGGCTCGTTGATGATTCGTTTAACCTTTAGGCCAGAAATTTCACCGGCCTCTTTTGTCGCCTGTCGTTGTGCATCATTGAAATACGCAGGAACGGTTATCACCGCTTCCGTTACTTCCTGTCCCAGGTAATCTTCAGCAGTTTTCTTCATCTTTTGAAGAATCATTGCAGAAATTTCCTGTGGAGAATAATTTCTGTCGTCAATTTCAACACGAGGCGTGTTGCCATCACCTTTGACCACTTTGTAAGGTACCCGATTAATCTCCTTTGAGACGTTATCAAAAGTCTCGCCCATAAATCTCTTTATAGAGTAGATTGTCTTCTCAGGGTTTGTAATTGCCTGTCTCTTTGCTGGATCTCCAATTTTACGCTCGTTGTTATCTACAAATGCAACAATGGAAGGAGTGGTTCTTTTACCTTCACTGTTTGGGATCACTACCGGCTCATTCCCTTCCATAACCGCCACACAAGAGTTGGTGGTTCCGAGGTCAATTCCAATTATCTTATTCATTTTCTTATTTTTTTGATTTTATATCACTCTTCCCTATTCAATACTTATGCCATCGCCTTATTTAGGCCAAAAGGCGCAATTATGGCAGAAAATCAAAGCTTGCTATCTGGAAGAAAGGTCGGAAACTATGGCAGAATGTCAAAAAGGCAGAGAAGGTTGACTTATTGCTATTACAGCGGACAAGTAGAGATATCAGGATCCGTATTGGTCACGAATCCAAGGTCTCCGGTATATTGGCCGGTTTTAAGTTCTGTTACCGAAGTACCAGCAATACCGTCTGTACTAAGTAGCCTACTCTCTGTGCTTATTGAGTAACGCGCAGAGAAAAAACCAACTTGCTCATTCCCGTTTTCATCAAATACGTTGGTATATTCAGGCCTTTCCTGGACAATGCCAGTTGATGGTTCATTAACCTCTAGATACGTATTAAAATCCTCTCCGGCTACATCTACGATAAAATCCAGCTGACCAGCTGAATTGGTCAGCCCCGCGGCACGACCTATGCAACGCACAATGTTGGCTGGAGGAGGATCCAGCTTGCTACCAATAAATTTATAGAAATCCTCACCGTCGATTTCAGTACCCATTTCGTCTCCACCATCGAGATCTGCTGATGTTCGGGCAGGAAATACCCAGTCAAGTGATTTTGGTGTTTCCTGGCTCGTAAGTATGTTAATCTCCGTGTAATGAAAACGAACAGTGAGCTGATATCTCCTTCCGTTGACAGCAGTATTCCAAAATGCCTTGTTAAAGGTGAAATAGTTTCCGTCCTTGTAGAAGTCGACTTTGACTTTCGTAGGGTCGGCAGTCCAATAAGAATTGGGAATAAACTTAAATCCCTTGTCCTCTATTATCCGTGTTTCTGCGAACACCTGATCACCAGTAGCGGTTTTGGTTATTACCAGTCGATAATTATACCCAGGCTCAAGGGTATCAGTAAAGGAGTACAGCGCATGGTCAGGACTATAGAAGGTTCCCGCTGGCTTATTGGAAGCTTCATATCGAGCAAGGTTACCATAGTCGATATAGGATGATCCATTTAGAGATCTTTGAATCTTAACGGTAATTTCGTCTGCACCATACTCTGATGAATCGCGAATCTGCGCCATATCATTCACATCAGCTTCTCCCAAAAATGCTTTGTTGATTTTGATGACATGTGGATTTTCTTTCTGATTGAGCAGACCGTAAACAACCGTGATGTCTATCCAAGGTGCATTAACCTCAAAATCCGTTTCACAGGATTCCATCCCCATGAAAAATGCAAGTAATATGACAATAGTTTTCTTCATATTTCCATTCCAGCAACGCAAATTTACCATTTATATTGATATCTGATTTATTGGTAGCTGCCAGTTCTAAAACGCAGAATCTACAATTATCGAACATGAAAAACCGTACCTCGCACATTGCTGATTACACAACGCCACTTTCAAATTAGCTTTCTGATAGGAACACCAATGATTATAATCGGCAGGAGTATTTTATTAGATTTGCAGCTATCTGATAAGAATGATATGTCTGTTCACAAAGAAGTAAAGAAAATAACAACCAATGTTCTTCAAGAGATGAAGCGCAATGGAGAGAAGATATCGATGCTCACTGCGTACGACTTCTCAATGGCCAGAATATTGGATGATGCTGGTATTGATGTTATGCTTGTTGGTGACTCAGCGGCTAACGTCATCCATGGGCATGAGACAACCTTGCCAATAACGCTGGATCAAATTATAGATCATGCGAGCGGTGTTATAAGGGCAGTTAAACGAGCGCTAATAGTTGTAGACCTTCCATTTGGCTTTTACCAGGGAAATTCTCGGGTAGCGTTGGAGTCAGCGATACGGATAATGAAAGAGTCAGAAGCGCATGCAGTGAAGTTGGAAGGCGGCTTTCAGGTTAAAGAATCAACAGAACGGATTCTATCCGCAGGGATTCCGGTAATGGGCCATCTGGGATTAACGCCACAATCAATTTATAAGTTTGGTACTTATGTTGTTCGGGCAAAGGAAAAAGAGGAAGCCGAACAGTTAATTGATGATGCACACATGCTCGAAGATATAGGATGCTTCGCCATAGTATTGGAAAAGATCCCCGCTAAACTAGCTGGTAGAGTATCCAAGAGTGTGAGCATTCCAATCATCGGAATTGGAGCAGGTGGAGATGTAGATGGCCAGGTGCTTGTACTACACGATGTACTTGGAATAAACAAAGACTTCAGTCCTCGATTCTTGCGACGCTACGCGAATCTTTATGAGGATATTAAAGGGGCCGTTCAAAACTATATTTCTGATGTGAAGTCACAGGAATTCCCCAATGACAAAGAACAGTATTAAAGTGGGCACT
>DTRI01000377.1 GCA_012966015.1 Flavobacteriales bacterium
GAGATAATATAATTATTGTCCTAGGACTGCTCGCAATTACCGTGGTTTCTTTTGCAATAGGATTTAATTATGGAAAGAGTCTGAGGATAAAGTATAATCCACCGATGATTATAGAAGCTCCGGCAAAAGAATCTCCAAATGTCCATTTTCATTATTATGCTCCGTTGAATAAACCTAAAAAGAATAAGTTGCAGGCACATTATAGTGAACCTGAAAAGTATTGCATGGCACAGAACATTTATTTTGAGTCTGCAAACCAGTCTGTTCTGGGCAAGTTGGCAGTCGGGCTGGTGGTCATGAATCGGGTAAAGGATTCAAGGTATCCGGGTACAATTTGTGAGGTGGTTCGTCAGGACAGTCAATTTTCCTGGGTGGACGACAACAGGTCAAATGAACCAAAGAAGGATGATGCAGCATGGAAGGAATCGGTTCGCATTGCAGAAGATGTCCTGAGTGGCCGTGCAGATTTCTTGGAGTTCGATGGAGTGACAAACTATCACGCAGACTATGTGAATCCGCATTGGTCCGGGTCAATGGAAGAAGTTGCAACCATTGACCAGCACATTTTTTATAAGAGATAATAAAAAGGTGATGATAATGTCAAAGGATGATTTTTCTAGGTTGGTCGAAGAAGAGGTTTCTTCGGGCGGGATTTTGTATATGGATGCCATTGTGATGTGTGCAGGGCGAACAGGAATTGAAGTGGAAGACGCCGCTAAGTTGTGTAGTAAGACTGTCAAGCAAATGTTACAAGCTGAGTCCGAAGAATTAAATCTTATGGAGAAGGTGTCCAGTAGACTTCCTATATGATGAATGGCCACCGGGTTCCAATGTTTTCATCAAGTCAGATACAGTTTCCTAATCCACAAACCTTTATAGGTAGGGATGACAAGCCTTATTCTGGGCTTGACGTTCCTAAGTATACCCCTTACAAAGATGGTAAGGGGCAACTTGAATTTGGCATGACTCCTATTAAACTTTCTGGTGGGAGATTGGGCGATACTCTTGACGAGTCGATCTTTGATATTGATAAGTATTGGCCTTTTTATATGAATCAAAAGAATTGGCTTTTGGATAATTGTCGTGATGTGGTCTATCAGGACCTCAATAAAAAGAAGACATTAAATGCTCATCGAGAAATGAGAAGCCTGTGTCTTTGGCACATTACAGACCTTGAGCATAACTTTCCTAGAGGAACTAATAATCCTAATTGGGACGATTGGGGTTATGATAGTGGGTTTTTTGAACGGGTTGAGAAGAAAGAACCTGGAGGAAGTAACTTCGTATATCGCAATTATTTTGGAGGCCCTTCCTTTGAGATGTGGCGAGAAGATACTGGCAAGTATGGGCTTGAGGAACTGGCCCGCGGCGTACAGGAAGACTTGTGCATTCTTCGTCGGACTGATGGCGGGTGGATTCTGAGAGCGGCCTCAGTTTGTTTTCCCTCGTACTGGTCGTTACAAGAAAAGATGGGAAAGTCTTTGAAGGAAATTCATGGGCCTGTTCCTCAGATGCATCCATCTATTGATGAACTAATCACCAAGAAGTTAGACGATCTTGAAAGAGAGGCTCCAGTCGAACGATTCAATTGGACTCTCACTCCGGATATGCAATTATATCAACCTTCTCCTATGAGAAAGTGGGTAGGAGAAATTAAACTTGATCCCCATAGCATTGCATGGAATATTTTCATTCGTACAGAACGGCAGACGTTTATGAAGTTGCCAAACAACGATATTCTGTTCACAATTAGGACGTATCTAAATTCTTTGGTTACAGCCTGTCAAGACAAAGAACTGGCCCTGGGATTGCATTCTTCTATCATGAATACCCCAACTGAAGTGTTGAGGTATAGGGGAATCAATAAATTTGGTACGCGGGTGCTTGACTATATTGACCG
>DTRI01000378.1 GCA_012966015.1 Flavobacteriales bacterium
CATCAGCGAAACTATCGAAATTGGCATTGTTTAAATTAGCATGCCGCAAATCTGCATGTTGTAGGTTGCAATTGCGTAAATCTGCATGAACCAAATTGGCGTAGCGAAGATCGGCGTTACGTAGATAGGCGTTATGAAGATTAGCTGATTGCAAATTGGAGTTCTTGCCAATAAAAAGGGCGTCAAATTGGCTGATATCAAAGCCGTTGGGAAAGTTAGTTTCTGCATCGTAAAGGACACCATTAAAATTAGCCTGAGAAAGAAGAAATGCCTCTGTATCACCAAAGTCTACACCTCGGAGATTCACCCCATGTAGATTTGCCTGCCGAAGATCTACACCTATCAGATTAGCCTGATACAGGTTGGCATAGGATAGCTCGGCACTGTTTAGTTTAGCATCACTTAGGTTTAAGCCAATTGCATACGAGTAGCTCAAGTTAGCTCCCTGCAAGTTGGCAGCATATAGATTTGATTTAAAAAGTCCAGCCCGATAAAGGTTACTGTTAGCCAAGTCTGTATGACTCAGATCCAGATTGGACAATTCGACCTGAGTGAGATCTTGATTGCTTAAATCAATGAAGTCCATACATTAAGTTTCCAGATAGTGAAAGCAGAAATCCAATTCAATACAATATCTACAGCACGCTCCTTAGTAAAGGAGTATCACACTTTGAGAAAAAAACACATAGAAATTTTAACTATATAGAAAATTAGTTGCAGAAAGCTATTAACAATCATTGATTATCCTCTGGAAACACAACACAAGATGGATATGGTACGAGCTATCGAAACTTAGTTTGCCTCGCCCTAACTCAACTGCTACATTTTTTCGTTTGGGTACCGAACTGTAATGAGATCAGCTTGCTTCGTCAAACTGAGTCCAAATTGGATCCCAACCTCTTTGGTTTGCAGGATGCCACCTGTTCGAACTGCGATACTGGTTATCCAAACCATTTTCGACCAAATATAAAAAAGGACATCTCCATCTATAGGAGACATCCTTTTTTGTTAAATGATTGAGTGAAGAATGAATTACTTGATAGAATTTCCCTTGATATTTCCCCAAGTCGTCGCAATTTTTGCTGCGGGATCGACTGGCGCAACTGTGGGGCCAAAGTAATTGTCGATAATTTCGCTGAACACCTTTCCTCTGTCAGGAGCAGCTAAAGGGGTTTGTCTCACAACGACAAATCTACCGCCATGCGTGGTACTTTTAATCACGGCAGGATCAAGTAATGCCCCATCCTTTGCTGATCCAAAGGCGACTTCGACTTCCCAATTCTTATCAGCTTCTATTTGGGCTAGCTTCATTGGTCGTGGAGAATTATATTCAGCGGGTAGACTTGGGACGGACTTTTTACCGGCTGCTGTTGGCTTGAAAACGTCTGCATCTGCTCCCCAACAGTCAAAGGCACTATTGGTGATAGTCTTTAGCCCGTCTGCAGCATTTTTCCCACCACCTAGAGTGACGTAGAAGATATAATCGGCGGCATTCAGAACAATATTGCCGCCTACGATGAATTGTTCGATCAGCGAATCGTCTTTTTGGGAGTTACCTGGTGTATACACTGTTTCTGGCAAATAACCGAACAAGACTACAGCATCGACTGTCCCATCGTCGTGGGTGCTTTTGATGAAATCAGCTATTCCAGCTTTATTTAGAACCTTGACGCTGTTTGCTGATTTGACATTTGCCAAAATTTGGTCTGTTGCTTCTTTAGCAGCGGCAACTGTTGTCCAACCAACATTCTCATTGAAAATTGCTATTTGATCAATTCCAGCGAAGGCGGAAGTGAAAGTTAATGTCAAAGCCATGACGGCAATGAACGCTAAACCTTTTTTAAACATTATGTTCTCCTAATGATGTTTTTGTTTAATAATAATAACATTGTGAATAGT
>DTRI01000379.1 GCA_012966015.1 Flavobacteriales bacterium
AGCGGGAATAAGCAGTAAAATGCCCAACAAGATCTCGATAATCCCGCTTATTGCTACCAATGCCTTGTGATAGGGAATATACCGTGGCATGATTCTCAAATAGAACTTTGGCACTACAAAATGCATCGCTCCCGCTAGGATGTATAACCCCGACATTATATACAAACTTGCTTCCATGCTTGGTTAGATAGCGTAACTTTGTGCTTTTCTTAAAATTCCACTGTCGAATTTACCTGCCCCTGATAGATATGGGCAATGAAATTAAGAATTTATCCATCATATGCGTCTTAGACATATGAAGCTGATCGCTTATACGGTAACTTTTCTACTGCTGCCATTTACATTGATGGCCTATCAGCTTACAGGTGTGGTACGCGATTCCTTGGGAAAGACAATCCCCTATGTGAGCATATTCGTACAAAACACCACCTACGGCGTTGCCACCAATCTCAAAGGGCAATACTATCTGCAGCTGGAACCGGGGACACACAACATCGTCTTCCAATCTGTAGGATATAAAAAGAAAACGGTAGAAATTACCATTACGTATAAGAATGAACGATTGAACGTGACGCTGTACGAAGCACTCACTGAACTTAATATTGTTCAAATATCAGCCGACAAAGAGGACCCTGCCTACCCGATAATGAGAAAGGCCATTGAGAACCGGCACAAGTACAGAAAACCAGCGGATGCCTTTAGCTGTTCGACCTATATCAAAGCGAGCCTTCAAAAGGAATTTATGACGCACGATACCATGAGTACCAAAGAACGGGATACCCTACCCAATGTGCTCACCAAAGAAAACATGAACTTTCATGAGAGCTATGGATCGTCTCATTTCAAAGCGCCCAACAAATGGAAAGAAATAAAAACTGCCGTTAAGGACATAAGCGACACTTATAATGCAACGGTAGAAGTTTCTATAACTTTTGACACAGAGGATGATCCCTACCCCAGGGAATCTGTGAACAAGAATTTGTTCAAGATCAATTTATCGGAAGCGACTTTTAATTTTTACAAAAACAATTTGTATCTGCCGAGCCTGGGACCTGTTCCTTTTGTTTCGCCACTGAGTAAATTGGCAATGTTGAGCTACAAATTCAGATTCGAAGAATCATTTTTACAAGAAGGAAAGTGGATTAATAAGATAGAGGTGATTCCAAGAAGAACGGATGCCGCTCTGTTCAGAGGTTACATTTACATCGTGGACGATTGGTGGAATATCAAAGCCGTGGACCTGGAACCAGATAAAAGGGAGCTCTATCATTTCAAATACTTCAGAATTCTTCAGGATTATGATTTTATTAAAGACAGCACCTGGATGCTGAGCCGCGAGGAGTTCTTTTATGATACCAGGGAGGGTAAGATGCATATTCTGGGAAATACAATGATAATTTATTCAGACTATGACCTGAACCCGACTTTCAATAAGAGATTCTTTCATCATGAGCTTCGAACCGTAACCGACACAGCAGCTGAGGTGGACAGCAGTTACTGGAAAGAGATTCGGCCAATTACCCTTAAGGATGATGAGAAGGAATTCATAAGGAGGCAAGACAGCATCGATGCTTACCACCTAACAGCGGAATTCATGGTGAAAGACGACAGCATTTACAATCATCACACTATCTGGGATTACCTGCTGAATGGATTTGGATGGACCAACAGCTTCAAAAAGAGAACGCTGTATTTCGATCCGTTGATTCAGCAAATGTACATTTTCGGCGTGGGGGGATACAGACACGCACCGGGGGGATCGATAACCAAAGAGCTTAGCAAAGCGTACCGGGTAGAGCTCGATTGGTTGTTAAACTATGGATTTAACAACAATGACTTAAAAGGAAGCTTGGGAATAGACGTGCTTTACCTCCCCAGGAAATTTGGCAGCATCCATGCTGACTACAAAAATGCTTACACCATGCTCAATGAATACGAGAGCTTCGAGGCCATATTCAGCAGGGGCAATTACATCAATGAAATCGGCTATTCACTTGGCCACGATATGGAGTTTATCAATGGACTGTTCATAGATTTCACGGTGGAGTATGGTGAGAAAAAACCAATTACCGGAATTGAGCTGACTACCTGGAGTGACACACTATTTGGTGAATTCAATGAGCCCCAACAATTTCAAGCCTTCGAAGAACTACTTATCGACATCAAGCTACGCTATACCATAGGCCAGCAATATATGACGGAACCTTACAAAAAGATCAACCTACCCAGCAAATGGCCAACATTTACACTCCGGTATAAAAAGGGTATTCCCGGGTTCTTTGGAAGCATTGCTGATTACGACTTTATGGAGCTCAAGTTCAAGGATGACATTATGGTGGGTACCATAGGCGTGAGTAAAGTACGTGCGATGGCCGGAGGCTATTTAACTTCAAAAAATGTGCAGTTAACAGATTACAAATATTTTAGGCGCAGTGATATGTACATATTCAGCAATCCGCTCAAGAGCTTCCAGTTGCTAAGGCCGGGATATTCGGCTATTTCCACGGATGGCCCTTACTTCATGGTGAATTACCTGCACAATTTTAATGGCACCTTGTTAAACAAAATTCCCCTCATCAAAAAGACAGGATTACAGCTGGCCGGGGGAGCAGGTATCCTGCTTATGGAGAGAAATGATTTTCAGCATGCGGAAATATTTTTTGGTTTGGAATGGCCCTTCCGCATTAGAAGGCAGGTGATGAAAATGGTCATGTACTATGCCGTTTCATATAGCAATCAATCCGATATTCGGGGCGAATTCAAGATCGGATTCGACTTCTTCAACAGCTGGACGAATAGCTGGAGTTACTAAAATTTCATACAAGGCATCATAAAGTCCTTCTTCATATTATCCCGCTTGTACTTGGGTTGGGCCCATTCGTAGATAAGAGATATTTCATGGGAACCGCCGGAAGCCATGCTCAGTTTAGAGATCGTTAGGTCAAAGCTATAACCAATGCTAATATAATCTGCTAGTTTGTATCCCACCAGGAATATGATGGCGTCATTATTGGAATATCCAGCCTGATAAGCTTTTAATACTGGAATTCCACGATACCACAATCCCAGAAGAAAACCCTGATAATCCAGGTATAAACCCAGGTCCAATTGGTCCCAATCCTGCTGGCCTTTGTAATTCATTGCAATTGTTAGGCTCTTTGTAACATCCCCTTTGATAGTTTTTTCGAATGGAATCTTATACCCGCCATGAAAGGAGTACTTAATCGGTAACACCGTAGCAATTTTTATGAATGATTGGTAAGGTTGCGTCAAGTGGTCAAATGACAAACCAACCCAGAAGCTCCTGGAAAAGACAATCATCCCCGCGGCAAGGTCGAAATAAGTTATCTGGTTCGTGGGCAGATCTTCAATAGTGCTATTGGGATCATCTCGCACATACTGATCGTAAAACCTGAGCTCAGACTTATTGATACCTCTGATTGTGTACGACGCTCTGGCTCCCGCAGATATAGAAACTTTTCTGCTGATACCAGTTTTATACGCATAGGACAACCCGATATTAGTAAATTTCAATGCAGAGGCACCAGATTTATCAGTAAGTACCACGAAGCCGATGCCACTTTTGATCTTTTGAATATTCATGTCGTAGAAAAATCCAAAGGAATTAAATGCTTTGGTAATGCGTGGCCACTGTTTTCTATAGATTGCCGCTGCTCTGACTTGCGTTGTATTGCCCGTAAATGCAGGATTCAAATATATGGGTGCAGCATAAAACTGGGAAAACTGAGGATCCTGACCAAAGGAAGCAGTGAGCCCGCCAAACAGGAGCAGTACCATTGAGCAATATGTTTTAGCAAAAGAGCTCATATCAATTCCCCTTTATCCAGGTTACCAGTGGCTTTAGTTTTATGTCTTTAATTACTTTATTAAAGCCCTCTTCGTCATGAAAAAACAAGGTCTCACTATAGCCATCATATCCACCTGCGTAAACCGTCATTTTCAGTTTCTCATCAGGAGGGATTACCAACAAGTATTTACCGGTTTTAGAATTAGAATGATAAATTCCCACTATCTTCTTGGTTTCAGCATCTCTCAAGGTGATCTTAGCTTTCAGCGCCTGTTTTGTAGAATTATCTGCAGAAATCACTCCTTTTACCAAGGTGAGATCCTTAAATTCATGAGGCAGGTGCATCTCATAGATGTCATGTTCACCAAATCCCCCATCTTTTCCTGAAGAATAATATCCCTTCCTTCCATCTGCAGATAGAACAAAGTATCTATCGTCATCTGTAGTATTTATTGGATAGCCCAGGTTCTTCGGCTTTGACCAGGCGCCGTTCTCATCAACCTCAGACTTAAAAATGTCATATCCGCCCATTGTCTCATGTGCCTGCGAGCTAAAATAGAGCGTCTTATCATCCGGATGAATAAAAGGGGCATCCTCGTGGGCTTCCGTATTGATGGCAGGCCCCAGGTTTTGTGGAAGACTCCATTTTCCATCCGGGAATTTAACTGCGCGATAGATGTCCAATCCACCATAACCCCCTGGCCTGTTGCTCGAGAAGTAAATCTTGTTACCGTCAGCCGACAAGCTCGCGCTGGGTTCTAGGTTTGCTGAATTGATGCCCTCCCCGTATTTCTCTGCCACCTGCCATTCATCTCCATCCAAGGTGGTCCAGTATAGATCGCCTCCCGTATAATCCTCATTGGTCTTGTAGATGATTAAAGTAAATCCATCTGACGACAATCCAACGCATGCATCATAATTATCAGTATTGATATTGGGACTTATCCCCTCCGGGCGGCTCCATTTTCCCTCCTGCTTTACAGAGATATAGATATCCTCGTAATACCTGCCAAAGGGATCCAATTTACCTCCCGTGCTGCCCGGCCTTCGTGAAGTAAAAATCAGTACCGATTCATCCGCAGAAATTACGGGCACATATTCGTGATATTTGGTATTGATTGTCGGGCCTATGTTCTCCAGCCTCACTTCAACCGGGCTTGCGATCATCTTTCTTGCCCGCTCAACCATATCCAGCTTTTTCCTGACAGTGGTGTAATCATGCTGCTTCTTTTCGGTTGAAGCCAAATATTTCCTGAAATACTCCGCTGCTCTGTCAAAGTTGTTCTCCAAATGATACAGTCCCGCGATGTAATAATCCGATTCAATATATCCCTTCCCACTGGCAAATTCGAAATAGGGCTTGGACTCCTTGCGGTCATGTTCGGCCAACAAAATACAAACAGCAATTTTGTGGTTTAGCTCAACAGAAAGACTGTCAATCGCAAATAGCTCCAGGTATTTTGCCTTAGCCGTTGGATAATCTCCAAAACCAAAAATATAGTCCGCCTCCTTCTTCAGGTATTTTTGCTCCTTCGTGTACTTCACCTGAGCTATGCAATCCCTTCCCAGAAATGCTATCAAAATCGTCAATATAAATAGTCCCTTATTCATCTGTCTTTATCTAATTAAAGTTACATCACCTAACCGTTCAATTTCCTTTCCGTCGATGTATCTAACATTGATCTTCCAGGCATATACATCTTGCTGACTCAGCTTACCACGGTAATATCCATCCCAGCCTATCAGTATGTCAAACGTCTCAAAGATCAGCTCTCCCCACCGGTTGAATATCATCATGTGATATTCCTCAACATAATCAGTCAGTCCAAAAAACACATCGTTATCAAGTGCTTCGATATCATAAGCCCCCGTACCCGGCCCGTTGGGATTGGGTGTAAAGGCATTGGGGATAACAATATCATAATAGGGATCGATGATTATGGTGAGGTCGCAGCTGTTCTGACAATTATTGGAATCTACTACGTTTAAGGTGACATCATAACTACCCACTCCAGGGTAGGTGTGCGCTGGGTTTTGGGCATATGACGAGTCACCATCTCCAAAGCCCCATGCATAGGATAGGTCATCCACGCCTCCGCTAAAGTAAATAACGGGTGTACGTATGTCCGTTTGAGCGGGATCTGCCGTGCAGGTTGCTGTGGGCAATGGATTGACAACCACCTCATTTTGGCCTGATGATGTGGTGGTACAATTGCTCGTGTTGGTCAGCACAACAGTTATGGTGTAAGTACCGCTACTGTTAAATGTGTAAGTGGGCATACCACCCGTTACGGTATCACCATTGCCCATGCTCCAGGTGTAGAGGCTATCGCTTGCGTTGGGAGTTTGGTTCTCAAAGTCAACCGTCAGTGGTACACAACCCGTGGCAATATTCGGATCCAGGCTAATGATGGGGTACTGGGAAACTGTTACTGTTGTGCTTTTATCGATGGTGTTGCCGCAGGCATCGCCAACAGCTATTGTGTAGGTGGTTGTTCCTGTTGGGCTGACCGTAAAAGGGCCCAATCCAGCTCCCAGTCCATTGTCCCAAATAATGGTGAAGGATGAATCAGCTCCTGGGTAAAGTGCATAGAGCTGAGTGGATTCTCCGATGCAGATATCATTGGAAAAAAGTGTGAGGCTATCCAGGTTCAGGGAGTCGGGTTCACTTATGGTCAGGGTCGTATCTTCCACCGTACATCCATAGGAATCCGCAATGGTAACACTGTATGTTCCAGCTCCAAGTCCTGTGGCAGTTTGGGTAGTTTGACTGGCAGTAGCTGGATCCCACAGATAAGTATATGCTGGAACACCTCCCGTTGGCGTTACGGTGGCCGTTGCCGTCATATCTCCATAACACAACGCATGGGCAACCGCTGTGGTATGGGTAAGGTCCAATGCTGGTTCATTTACCAATACAATGTTCGATATGTTACAGCCATTGGAATCGGTTACCGTTACATTGTAAGTGCCTGTTACCAGTCCAGTTGCTGCCTGGCTGGTTTGTCCACCTGCGGCTGGATCCCAGAGATAAGTATAGGGTGCTGTTCCTCCCGTGGTATTGGCGATGGCTGTTCCGTCAGCTCCCCCTTTACAGCTCACATCAGTAGAGGAGCCTATTATAGATAATGGAGAAACCGGCTGAGTAATGACCACATTCGTATCCAGATATTGACAGCCATTGGCATCCGATATGGTTACCGAATAGGTTCCCGCCGACAAGCCCGAGG
>DTRI01000380.1 GCA_012966015.1 Flavobacteriales bacterium
TTCGGACATAAAATCTACATTATTGAGGATGCCAGTCATGCGTTAGGTTCTCAATACAAGAATACTCAAGTGGGATCATGTGCCTATTCTGATATGGCGGTCCTGAGTTTTCACCCTGTGAAGCATATCACCACAGGTGAAGGAGGAGCAGTACTTACGAATAATGCGTCCCTCCATCAAAAACTACGTATATTCAGCAGTCATGGGATTTCCAAAGATTCCAATTCACCTCAGGTTAAAAATAAACCCTGGTATTATGAGCAGGTAGAGTTAGGGCATAATTACCGAATCACCGATATCCAGTGCGCTTTAGGGTTATCCCAATTAAAGAAACTGGACTCCTTTGTGTCAAGGCGCCGAGAAGTTGTGAATCGATATAATGAAGCTTTTGCTCAAGTCGACCATCTCCACACTCCTTTTGAATCAGACAATTGCAACAGTAATTTTCATCTTTATGTGTTGCTGTTCGATTTTAAGAAAATTGGAATTGAACGCAATCAATTGATGACCGACTTGTTGAGTAAAGGAGTTCAGACTCAAGTCCACTATATCCCGGTCCATACTCAACCCTATTACCGTAAGCATTATAAGACTAACTGGGGAGACTTCCCGAAAGCAGAAAACTATTACCAGCGTTGTCTTTCTCTTCCACTTTTTCCAGCAATCGCTGATGAAGAGGTCTCGAAAGTTATTAACAGTGTAAAAACAGGAATACAGAGATAGCGTTATGAATAATACAAAAAGCTTGGAAATGCAGACACGGGCTAAACACAGAATTCCAGGTATGACCCAATTGTTGTCCAAACGTCCTGATATGTTTTCTGCAGGGGTATGGCCTGGATATTATCAAAAAGCGCAAGGAGTAGAAGTATGGGATTTGGATGGGAATCATTATATTGACATGAGCATTTCCGGAATTGGAGCCAATATTCTTGGCTATGCAGATCCTGATGTAGATGAAGCCGTTCAGACAGCAATAAAAAATGGCAATAGTTGTTCTCTGAACTGTCCTGAAGAAGTTGAACTAGCCGAGTTATTATGTGAATTGCATCCTTGGGCTGAAATGGTCCGTTTTGCTCGTACAGGCGGGGAATCAATGGCAATTGCCGTTAGAATTGCACGTGCTCACACGGGTCGAGATAAAATCGCATTTTGCGGTTACCATGGTTGGCATGATTGGTATCTTGCAGCTAATTTAAATTCAAATGAGGCATTAGATGATCACTTGCTTCCTGGTTTGAGTCCGAATGGGGTTCCTAAAGGATTATCAGGGACAGCTATTCCATTTCATTACAACCAACTCACGGAATTGGAGGACATTGTATCTACAAATCGTCAGGATTTAGCAGCCATCATAATGGAACCGATTCGAAGTGAGCAACCTCGCCCAGAATTTTTAGAAGGAGTTCGTGCTATTGCCGATGATATTGGAGCCGTGCTGATCATTGATGAAATCTCAGCAGGTTTTCGAATGAATACCGGAGGAGCCCATATGAATTTAGGGATGACTCCGGATATAGCCGTATTTTCCAAAGCGTTAGGTAATGGCTATCCCATCGGCGCTGTTGTTGGGAAACAATCAGTGATGGATACCGTCCAAGAAACCTTTATTAGCAGTACTTATTGGACAGAAAGAATCGGGCCAACGGCAGCATTGGCCTGTATCAAAAAGCATCGTGAAGTGGATGCAGGATCTTATTTAATGACGATCGGTGAGCAAGTTCAACAAGGATGGAAGCAATGCGGTGAACAAAATGATCTGAGCATCCATGTAGGTGGAATTCCTCCTTTAAGTCATTTTGTTTTTGAGGATGAAGATGCTTTAACCATCAAAGCTCTTTTTGTTCAACTCATGCTGGAAAAGGGATTTCTGGCCTCTAATATTTTTTAT